>NZ_NHSN01000038.1 GCF_016653405.1 Halorhodospira halophila | reverse complement strand
AGTCGAGCATGCTCAGTTTGCTCGACGGCGCGCTGAGCCGATTGAACACCATCGCCCGCACCAGCGCCTCGGCATCAAAGCTGCGCCGCGATGAGCGAAGGGCCTTTCGAATCGCGTCATCGAGTCCGAGTTCGTGCCAGAGCTGGTGCAGGGCCCAAAGATCGCCAAAGGCCCGAGCGGTCTCGAACTCTGGCTCGTCCGGGACGGACTCCGGGCGGCCGATGGCGCGCTGCAGCCCGCGGATCAGGGGATCGAGACTCTTCTCCGAGAGTTGGTCGAGGCGGCCAAGATTGGCGACGATCCGTTGCTTCACCTTGCCCTGCTCGTCGCGGTATCCCTCGACGAGCTGCAGGTACTGCCGGCCACCGGATCGGCTGATGCGCGTGTACATGACACGACTATAGGGCGGTTCTGGTCATTCCGCAAATAATTCTGCGCTATCACGCGTGCCACAACAGCTTCTCAGGCCTGACGGCGTGCTGATCGTTGGGAAATCAATGGGCTGCTGTCAAAAATCGCCCAGATTCACCGAATGAACTGACGAACTTGGGCGCGCCGTTCCGCCTCGCTCAAGCCCGACTCACCCCGGACGATCCCTTCGCGCCACTCCAGGGCGAGCAGTTGATCCGCGTGGAGCGTACACGCCAGATCGTGCAACCCCTCCGTGCGCTTGCCGTGCGGATCGAGGCTCACCCAGGAGGCGGTGGCCATCACCCGGCGCTGCAGGTGCTCAGCCACACGTGCGGCCTGCCGGGCGTGCCGGCAGGCCCGCTCGTCGCGGTCAAGCTCGCCGCTGAAGGCGTTCATCTGCTCATTGGCCTCATGCGCCCGGGCAAGCAGCTCCCTGTCGAACACCTCGAACCCCTGGGCATTCGAGAACCCGTTGAGCACCCCTCTACGTTCCTGTTCATCGGTCACTGCTCTCGCCCTCCCCGCCGGCGCGGCGCCGGCGGCGCCTCCTTGACCAGCTCTTCCCGGCGAATGGCCACCGACTTCGGCGCACGGATGGCGACGCGCACCCGCCCGCGGCCACACTCGATCACCTCCAGCTCAACATCGTCGCCAATGCGCACCCGCTGCCCCGCCCGTCGCTCCAGTACCAGCATCTCCGCCTCCCTCGTATCGGCCCGCCTCAGGACACCTGCTCGAGGGCTCGCAACGGGCGCACCGCCCCCTTCCCCCGGCCGACGGGCTCGTACTCCGGCACCAGCTCCGCCAGCAGCCGCCAGGCGCGCCGGGCATCCCGGTCGCGCACGGCCTGGCCGAGTGCGCGCACGCCCCGCGTCCAGCGCCTCGCAGGGCTGCGCGGGCTCCTAGGCCCGCAGCGCTTTTCCCCGGCGCCGGTGACCGCCACGTGGGCGCCATCCAGGTCAGCGCGCAGCCGCTCCGGGCAGGCGATCGCCCCGACCCCGGCGTGGCGAGTGGCCGGCTCCAGCTGGGTCAGGCACCGGCGGCCGGCCAGGAGCTCATCGATGGCCGGCACGGTGTCGATCCGCACGCCACAGGCCTGCAGCTGATCGACGATCCGCCGACGATGGACGTCCGGCGCCGACGGCAGGGCGAGGACCACCCGGTCGATCCAGTGCCGGGAGAGCGCCCGCCCCAGGTGCTGGACCGGGTAGACCGGCAGCCGGTCGATCCGCGCCCGGGTCCGGCCGGGGTCCTCAT
This sequence comes from Halorhodospira halophila, assembly GCF_016653405.1. Lineage (NCBI taxonomy): Bacteria > Pseudomonadati > Pseudomonadota > Gammaproteobacteria > Chromatiales > Ectothiorhodospiraceae > Halorhodospira > Halorhodospira halophila. The sequence goes on along the minus strand of NZ_NHSN01000038.1, from coordinate 1,346 downwards.
CGATAAACGCCACCGGACGCAGCCGCCGCCCCGCCCGGAGGGCCTCGGCCAACAGCGCACCGGTTACTGCCGGTACCGTAAATCGCCACGGCTGGCCTCGGTAGCGCCGGAGCATCGGGTCTGCTCCGCTCTCAGGCACTCTCGTCGACATACTGTCTGCTACATGGGCGGAACCTCCTCCGGGCTGGAGACGATAGCGCCGATGAAAGAGAACCTTGAATCGGAACAGTGACTACGCCTCGGCGAACCAATTTTGTGCTTTGATCCCACTATCGTCTGCTAAATATCCCCGAAAGGAATTAATGCGCCCTTAATGAAAAGGAGACTGCACGGCAGTGGGAGCACGTCGCCGATGGTTATTGCCCGCGTCGTTTTAGAGAAACACACAAAACGCCGTTCCCACCCGCCTTGCGGCGGATCTGCGGACGCATCGGGCCCGCAACTGGACGCGCTAGGCCGATGCAGTATGGCGGCAGTGGCGGCGGTTCAAGGCGACCACAGACAGCCAGCATGCGCCTCGGATCGTACCGAAGCTGTTCGAATGCACCCTCTCGGCCGTGGCGCTGCTCCTGCTGCTGCCGCTTTTGCTGATCCTCGCCGCAGCGATCCGCCTGGACTCCCCGGGGCCGGTGCTCTATCGGCAGCAGCGCATCGGCAGGCACGGGGATCCCTTCTGGATGTGGAAACTGCGGACCATGACCGCGGATGCCGAGCACCACGGCCCCGCGATCACGCGCGCGGGGGATGCACGGGTTACTCGTTTCGGCCGCCTGTTGCGCCGTTACAAGCTCGATGAACTGCCGCAGCTGGTGCACGTCCTGCGCGGCGAGATGAGCCTGATCGGGCCCCGCCCGGAGGTGCCCGAATACGTTGCGCTCTATACTGCCGGGCAGCACGAGGTGCTGGAGGATCGCCCCGGGATCACCGGCCCGGCTTCCATCGCCTTCGCCGACGAGGAGCAACAACTCGCCCGCGCCGAAGACCCGGAGCGCCTCTACCGGGAAGTCATCCTGCCGGAGAAAATCCGCCTCTACCGCGCCTACCGCGGGCAGCGGCGCTGGAGCAGCGACCTGCGCCTGCTCGGGCGCACGCTGATCGCCTCCACCACCTGGTCACCCGGCTCCGATCAGCGTCACTCAAAGCGATAGGCGCTGTGGCAGGCCACGCAGTTGTCCTGGAGCTCGGTCAGCTGCCGCTGGGTGTGGGCCGGATCGGCCACCTCGCGGGCGTCGCGGGCGATCTCCTGAAAGGCCTCGTGCTGGTGGTGCATCATGCCCTGATACGCCTCCGGCGTGGCCGCCTCCATCCGCTCCGGGCGGCCGGAACGCCCCATCCCGGCCCCGCCC
>NZ_NHSN01000037.1 GCF_016653405.1 Halorhodospira halophila | reverse complement strand
CATCACTCATCGATCTACATGCTCGGAGGTGAGAGCTACCGACTCAAGGAGAAGACCGCCGGCTGAGACCGGCAAGGTGGGTCAATTTTAATGTCCGCAAGTGGGTCCAAGACGGTGGCCATTGACACCGGAGGGCTCCCGGTGAGCAGGGCGATCGATGCGAGCAGCGCTGTCTCCCATCGCAGGCAGCGAGCCTCGTTGTCCTTCTTCCGCTCATGCTCCTCTGCTGCTGAGGCCTCGGTAAAGATGGACTCAAGGGTCTGGAGCAGGGTGCCGAGCTGGGCGAGGCGGATCCGGGTTGGCTCAATGCGCAGCCGCTGCGCTTCCATGGCAATGCGCCGTGCCATCCCTCGCGCCCGCGCGTAGACCGAGGAGAGTGGCGGTAATGCACCAAGATTGACGGGGGCTGAATGCGCTTCCTCTTCCTCGACCCCGAGCAGGGTGTTGAACGTGAGCTCGGCGCTTTCTGGGGCCTCGTATTCAGCCGGCGCGAGCCCGTTCATTTCAAGCTCCTCCTGAAGCTCCTTCGCCGGTGCCTGGCCGTGGGCGCGATAGCGCTCTGTGCCCCAGCTGCTGAGCAACAGATCGTCGTCGCTGTAGTACCAGTACCCGGAGTGGTCCGGGCCCATCCGATCCTGGTATCGCCGTGCCCGTGAGCGAGATGTACCGCCTCGGCCGCTACTAGGGTGGGTATCCTCGAAGACCTGGAGGGGGATGTCGTGCGCATCGGCGATAACTTCCGCGAAAGCGCCGATCGATTGTGAAGAAATGCCGCCGATCTCTCGGCGAGCGGTTCTGTGGAGATCTGCCTTGATACCCTTAAACTGGTAAGCGAGGTTTTCAGGGTCTTCGGCTGTGCCTTGGACCTCAAGGAGGAGCCAGCGTGCGTCCTTGGTATGCCCGTCGCGTACAAGCCGACTGGCATTGTAGAAGCGGCTCGGTGCACGGGGTGTGAGATCTTTCCGCCAGAAATGGATATGGGCAGCTAAGAGCTGAGCCTGGAGAGCCTGGTAAATCGATGCCTCGGGGCTATTGATGTTGTGGTAGATAAACCAAAGGGCGCACCAGACTGGGTGTGATCTCTTGTGGTGGTGAAGCGGTGGCCGGACCTCCTGCTTCTCTTTGATGCCCTTGGTCAGGTGCTCGGCGACTGCCCAAAAAGGATCTTCGGCGGGAATGCTTCGGATCGCCTCGACCCACTCTTCGATGATTTGTTGATCCTGTTCGTCCGGGAGGAGATGGGCAAAGTGGGGGGCGAGGGCCTCGAGGTTGCGCGTGATGGGGTACAGACCGACCAGGGAGTCGGGGCGCTGTAAAAGCGGCCGGGCCCGTTCGATCAGGGCATCCGGCTCCGTCTGTCCGTTACGGCGTAACGCCTGCCGTAGGTTGTCGATCTGCGGGTCGGTAAGCCGGACACGGTCAGGGGGCGTCATAGCGCCTTGCTCAATCTGCGCGGTGCTTGTGGTAGGCCGACAGCGATATCCCGAGGTACTGCGCGATCGCGGCGTGGGTCGGTGGCGTTGTCAGTAACGAAGAGGGGAGGTCGCCGTGATCGTAGGCGCTGGCCCACATGCGGGCTAGCTGCTTGGGCGGACGCTGCTCAATCGTTGGCGCTACCAGCGTATCGATCGCCTTCCTAAGACCGTCGATGTCCGCCGGCGCGTGTAGCGTAGGGACCTTCTCCTTGGCCGGTAAGCGTGCTTTTGCAATAGCGAGTGTGGACGTGCCGGCGACGACCCGGTAGGGCGCCTCGCTAGATGGCTCAACGAGGATCGGCCGCTGTAGGAGCAACTCGTGGATAGCATCACGAGACAACTCTACGGCTAGGGGGGACTGCTCGAGTCGGAGGGAGGGGTCGCCTCGCAGATCCTCGAGTCGGATCCATTCCCAGCGAGGTTTCCGGCGCGCGTGGTGGCTCATGCACAATGCTCTGACGACCTGAGGTTGTGCTCATATTGCCATCTCAGATGGAGACATCAAAGCGATCGTTTTTGCGCCCACCTTGACCAACTTCTGTCAGGCATGATGTGACCAAAGATGGCATTATATGAGATAACTATAATAAAGTCAGCTAGTTAGGGGGTTTATGGGGAGAGCGTCAGAGACCATGTCAAGGTGGCGCAACCAGCTGAGCTACGCGCCTGTCGATGTGCTGCGCATTCTAATCGTGTGCGGCGTGGAGTCAACCCCTGATTGTAACGCCTTGTTTTGTCAGTGCCTCCGCCGCTTTCGTGTTTCGCGGGCAGGGGCGTCTTCACTGCGGGAAAACATATCAGCGCCCTGATGTGTCGGTCCATCAAGCTGCTTGTGCCCATCTCGTGCCCAAATTGTGCCCGACTCGGGCCCGGGGTGACGCGGGCCTTCACCATAGGAGCTCTAGGACTGATCACCACCTTGTTCTGGGCCCTTCGCGGGGGGCGACTGTTCAGGGACGTACTCCGCGATTGGGCTTGACCCGCTGCAGTGGATACCTGACCGTTTGACCAGAGGAGGTATCCACCATGAGCCAGGACCGTCCCCCGTCGGAGTACCGGCAGAAGATCCTGGAGCTCGTCTGGCAGGGGCATGAGCCCGCGGAGCTGGCACGGGCGGGTACGGATCGCTGCCGGCGGTGAGAATGGCGTACCTTGGGTCTAACAATGTTTGAGGGACGGTGTCCCGGAGCTTGACCGGGCTCATGGTGCGCTGGGCAGCGCCGTCTCCGCAGTACGAGCCGCCCCGGTGCGGCACGCGAGCGAACGAGGAGCATTGAATGGGTAATGGCTACTCGCCTTCCAACGACGAACAGTCCTCGTCCATCGCCGCCATCCGCTCGGAGCTCGAGCGCGCACTCGGCGATCAGTCGTTTTCCTCCGAGCAGGAGCTTCAGGATGCCGTGGCGCAGAAGGTGGCGGAGCTCAATCAGTCGCCGGTGACCGATTTTCAGGGGCTCTCCCGAGAGCAGATGCACCGGCTTCTCCATGCGCCGTTCGACGCCCCGGATCTGGTGCGCTTCGCCGAGGGCATCGAGGCGCGCCCCGCTGCGACGGCGTTCCGGCTTCTGGAGGTCATTGTCGATGCGGCCGGCGAGGAAGGAATCAAGCTGACGGCTAAGGGAAACCTGCCGCGTGCTGTGGTCTTCGAGGCCAAGGAGGCGCTGAAGGCGGAAGGGCTCAAGCGGGAGTGGCTCCCCGGGGTGATCCGCAACGAAGACGACTTCCTCGAGCTCCACCTCATTAAGGTCACGGCCGGTCTGGCGCGGTTCATGCGCAAGGAGCGCGGCCGGCTCAAGGCGACCCGCGCAACGCAGAAGCGCTTTCGCAAGGGCGAGTGGGCGGCGATCTACCACGCGCTGCTCCAGGCCTACTGCCGTCAGTTCAACTGGGCCTATGCCGATGGGTGGCCCGATCTGAGGATCGTGCAGGATTCGTTCGCCTTCTTCCTGTATCTCCTCCACCGCTTCGGAGACGAGCCGCGGCCGGTCTCGTTCTACCAGCGATGCTTCTCGCAGGCCTTCCCGGCAGCCCTTCGGCAGGTTAACGAGGAAGAGGTACTGTTTCCGGGCGACTGTCCCGAGCGGATTGTGCACAACTGCTGGTCGGTCCGCATCGTACTGCGCTTCGCCATGCCTTTCGGGCTGATCGAGGAGGTTGGCGGTGAAAGCGACGTACCCTGGCTGAAGGGAGAGCCAGAGAGCTTGGTTATCCGCAGGAGCGCGCTCTACGACCGAGTGGTCTCCTGGGGACTCACGTGAGCCGACGGATGGTAAGTTCGCCGGCTGGGTCGGTCACGGGTTCTGGTGCTGGCGGCTAGTTGTCGGCGAAGGGTGCAGCGAGGGCTCGGAAGACGGCGCGAATGACCGGGTCCTCGGAGTACGGTTCGCTGCGATCATCAGCTCGTAAGTGGCGGACCTGGTAGCCGAAGTTGCGCTGAAGGTCACGTAGATCCTCATCGGCGTCGATGCACTCGAGCAACGAGAGTGGCACGGACCAGTCCGGCCTGCCGTTGTAGAGCACTAGGGGGATGATCGGCGGTAAGTGGCGATACCGATGCGCACGTTGCTGGGGCGTGTGCTCGGCGTGGCGTTGCCAGATCCGCTGCATGTACCCGAGCAGCTGTACCGGTGTGCTGGCGTCCGGCGCAGATTTGTGCTCGATCAACGATGTAGGCGGCCCGGCCGTCGCGAAGGCGAGCTTGGAAAAGGCGGTCGCTGTGTGATGGTTGCAGATTGGGGGATCGCCACCTTCGCCCTCCTGGTCTTCCTGATCGCCCATGTGTACATGGCCTCGACCATGGGCCGGCCCTGGTAACAGCACCTCAAGACGATGGTTACCGGCTATCACGAGGAGCGCGATTAGGGCGGCTCCCGCCGGCGGCGGAGGGGCGCCCCCTCCGCCTCATCCTCCACGCTCACCGGACTCGGCCGTATCCGTCTGGCGGGCCTGCCGGATCTCATCCTCGGGCGGGCCGAAGACCTTGCGCGTCAGGCGCACATACCAGGCGGCCGCCTGGACCTGGATGACGAAGGCGATCGCGATGACCAGGGCGGCATTCGCCCCCTCGGCGCCGAACGCGTTCATGGCGATCGCCA
>NZ_NHSN01000036.1:11339-24555 GCF_016653405.1 Halorhodospira halophila | reverse complement strand
CCTGCATCCGCGGCTTAGACACAAGCGATGTCAATGGACCCGCCTCGAACTGGGCCCACTCCTCTGACTAGAGGTACTTCTTGAAGGTGCTTGCGGCCACCATGACGGCCAACGCATTGAGGGCAGCAAATGGGAAGATGATCCATGCCGGATGCACCGCAACCGGCATGGCGAGGTAGATCACCCACGCCAGGATCACGGTCGGTACGAGCATCCGCTTGGCGTGGTGGTAGACGAAGGCGCTCTCGCGGCCACCCCCCCAGCGGCGCAGATCCCGTTGCACGAGACCATCGACCAGGGCGACGAGAGCGAACAGAAAGAACACCGGCATGGCGAGAGTCAGCACGGCCAAGCGCACCGCGAAGACCTGGGTGATGGTCAGTGCCGAGAGGACGTAAGGCTCCACCACATCGTAGCCGCTGCGCAAAGCGGCCTGGACACGCCCGCCCTGTGGATCCGGCGGCTCGGCGAGCCAAGCCAGGACGTGCTGGAGCCCAGTGAGCTCGACCAGGCCGTGGTAGGTGGTCTCCGCAAAGCCCTGCGCATAGCCGGCCGGATCATCGGTCAGCAGCGCGCGCCCGTAGTCGCTATCCAGGTGCTCGATCTCGGCAGCGAGCATATTCCGGCTATGCTGAACGCCGGCCTCCTGCCAGACCCACGTCTGCCCGACCCACTCGGCGAGAATCGAGAAGCCGAGCGCCACGAGGAGCCACAGGGCGAACGAACCGACCCCACCAAACAGCGCTCCGAACCATCCCGATTTCGATTTCTGCGGCGTGCTTTGGGTCCTCGTGGCGACCATCACTGCCCCTCCTGTACCAAGGGGATCGGCTCCGGACGCATCAGGTCCTCGCCGGTGTTGTAGGACTCGTCCATGCACTCGGCGATCTCGGCGATATGCTCTGGCATGGCAGGGTCATTGCCCGGCTGAGGTAAAGGCATCCGGATCTTGTAGAGCTGGCCGCCGTTGAGTAGCGCGAAGGCCTGGCCCTTGGGCAGGGCGAGGACATCGGCCGGGGTAAGCATCGGCGTCTTCTCGACGCTTAGACGGTCCTCATTCCGGGAGGTGAACTGCTCGCTCGCCTCAGTGTCGGCCGAGTCGTTGACACCACTGACCTCCATGAGCGTGTTGATGCGCACCTCGGGCAGCTGCGCGGTGAGCATTTCGGCGGTGGCGTACTCCTTCACCCGGAGCATGATCAGCGTATTGAAGTTACCGGCGACCTGCCCGGACTTGGGCTTCGAGCCCAAGCGGGCCTCAACGTCGCTCCAGGTCTGGGTGTACGCCGTGACCTGGAAGCCGCTGCCGCCGGCCTTGTTGAGCATCGGCACGAACTCGTCGCCGATGAGCTCGTTGAACTCGTCGGCGTGGATGTTGACGACCGGCATCCCGCTTCGCCGATCCGGCATGCCGACGTCCTGGCCGTGCTTGTAGATTTGCCCGGCAACCGAACACAGGTCGGCGAACATGGCATTGCCAACCGCCGCGGCCACCTCGGTATCCGCGAGGGCGTCCAGCCCGACGTAGACCACCCCGCCGGTGCGGATGACCTCACGCCAGTCCAGGATCGGTCGCGGGTCGCTCGTGTCGCTGTAGTCCGGGGCGATGAGCTCAGCGCTCTTGCCGGTGGTCAGCTTCTCGAGCAGCGGCAGCAGGGAGGCCACAATCTTGTCGAAGTAGGTCTTGTCGTACTCGAAGGCCGAGCGCAGCCCGTCGGCGACCGGGTCGCTCAGACTGCGATCCTTGGCGTAGAGCACCAAGGCGACGGCCCGCGGGTCACGGCCCTGCATGTGCCGCGGGACCTTGCCGTCTTCCTCCTGTTGGCGCACCGCCTCGCGCCACCCCTCCGGGCCGACCTGGCTGAGCCAGTGCTCGTAATACTCGATGAGCAGCGGCTCGATCTGCGAGACGTCGCGCAGGATCTGTCGGTAGTCGGGGCGCGTGCCCAGCGCCACCCGCGCCTGGGCGACGACGTTGACAAAACGCCAGGCGAACTCCCGGAACGCCGCCGAGTTGCCCTCGCTCGGCAGCGGCCGGGTGGTCCGGGTCGCCACCTCCGTGATCCGCCCGAACGAGCCCACGGCGTTGTAGCGCGCCGAGTGCTCCGGGTAGCCGAGGTGGAACATGAAAAACTGATCCTCCCGCCCGGCCCGGCAGGCCTCCGCGTAGACCCGCTTGAGGAGCTCGGCATCGCCCTTGGGATCGAAGACGACGACGGTCTCCTGGCGTCGAATGTCCTGGGCGACGAGCAGCTCCTCGAGGCGGGTCTTACCGACCCGTGTTGTGCCGAGCACGAGCGTGTGCCCGACCCGCTCGCCCAGGTCCTGATAGACGTCGCGCTCATTCGGCTCCACGCCGTGCAGCGCCGGCCGGCCGCCGACCGGCGGCAGCGGAGCGAGCGGGTTCCACCAGGCGCGCCGGCTCAGCAGCTTCGCTACGGCCTGGAGGACGGGTTTGTTCTCCCACTCAGCCTCGATGCGACGAGCCCACTCGTACACCGGGCCGGGCTCGATGTAGCGCTGCGCCTCGGGCTTGATCGTGTCCCAGAGCCGCTGCGTATGCTTCTGCGTCCAGCGAAAGCCCCGGCCCAGGTAGAGCCAGTGGCACGCGACCGGGATCTGCCGGGATGTCATGCGGAACTCCGGCAGGGTCCGGAGATTGCGCTGGTAGCGCAGGATCCACCACCCCTGATACCCCCGCGCGATCGCGACGGCACCAAACACCACAGCCGTCCCCCAGGCCAGCTCCCGATTCATCATCAGTGCCCACGGCGCATAGGCAGCGATCGCCGCCGCCATGCCGGCGGTAGCCGCCGAGTAGAGTTCCACCGGGGGACGCAGGAGCGCCTCAACCGGATGCTGCCCGCTCATTGCTTCGGCCCCTCCGGGGTCAGGATCACGGGGTAACGATCCACACCGAAGTGCTCGGCGAAGCCGTCACCGGGGCCGACCTGGACCCAGATGCCGTCGGCGAGGTCGCGAACATGCTCCAGGTCTGCCCGGTCCTTGGCCTCGACCAGAACGCAAACCGCGCCCGCAGCCCGCAGATCCTCGCGATGCTGCGCCAGCCACCTCAATGAGCCCTCACCGCGACCGATCAGGCACAAGGGGCGCGGGAGCTCGGCCATGCGCTCGCGATGCTTGCGCTCGACCCCCTCCTTTAGGCGCCCAAACTCCATGCCCTCGGTCTCGACAGGCAACAGGCTCTGCGCCGCTTCGGTCACCTCCGGCTCGGGAGGATCCGGCATGGACCGGGGCTCCGGCTCGCAGCGCAGCGCCTCGAACGAGTCCTCGAAGCGCTCGATGTAGGGATCAATCGACTTACCGCCGCCGGCGTCCACTTCAAGCTCAAAGGCCGCCGCTGAGCCGGCACAAGCGAGGCCCAGGGTGAGCACCAGCAACCAGCCCCCCGCCCACCGGCGCCAAGCTGGATAATCTTTGCTCACCCCAAGATGAATCCCGGCACGACCGCGATGCGCGCGATCGCCTCCACAGACTTTTCCACAGCTTCTGTGGGAAACACCCATGGCGAACCTCCCTCGCCTATTCCCCTGCTTTAACGGGGGGTGGCAGGTGCTCGGCGACCGCCTCGCGATGCGCCGCGGCAGCCTGCGGGTCCGACGGCGCGTGGTAAGCACCGGCCGCCTCGAGCCAATCACCACGCTCCTCGTAGCGCCCCCGCAGAATCGCCGCGCCCACCTGCAGATTCGCCTGCGGCTCGAGTGCCTGGCTCAGCGATGCGAAGCGCTCGCCATGCCAGTGCCAGTTGACCTGCATCAGTCCCACATCGATGTTGCTCCGGCCATCGGCCCGGTGCTGTCGCAGCGCCGCCTGCGCGGCCTCCCGGCTGGGGTAGCGCTCCGGCTCGCCGCCGACGTTGAGCGTCCACGGCCACGGCTCGTAGCGCCCCGAGCTCAGCGCCGCGCCGGATTCCGCGGCAGCCAAGGCATAGAGCAGCTCCGCTGGCACCTCGGCGGCCTCGGCCACCTCCTGGTAAAGCCTTGGCGGCTCGCCGGCCGGCGCCGTCGGCGCGGTGAGGGCCATCACCAGGCAAGCGGCTCCCACTGAGCGCCGTCCCGGCGATAGAGCGCGGGTGCCTCGAGCTCGGCGAGCTCGCCCTCGTCCCGGTTGAGCGTCAGCCGCTGCGTCTCGACCAGCTGCGGCGGTACCTGGCGCTCGGTCGCCCATTCGCGCACCTCGTGATCCGATTCGGCATCCAGCACAAAGACATCGGCCTGCCAGCCCGCCCCCCCACTGAGGGCGCCGATCAGACGCTCCAGGACCTCCTCACAGGTCGAGCAATCCTCCGCTCGGGTCACCAGGGCGACCCGATCGCCGGGACCGACGTCTTCGATCGAGGCCTCCTGCTGAGCGGCTTCCCGTTCGCTCGCCTCCCGTTGCGACGGATCTTGAGGGCTGGCCTCATCGGCATCGGTCTCGCTCGCGAAGGGGGCCTCGTCCGGATAGAGCCGATCCCAGGCGTCGTCATAGGCGTACTGGAAGGCGAGCTCCTGGCTGACCCGCTCGCGCTCGCGCTCGACCGCGATCTCCGCCATCCGGCGTCGCTCCTCGCCTGAGCGCNCCAAGGCATAGAGCAGCTGCGCTGGCACCTCGGCGGCCTCGGCCACCTCCTGGTAAAGCCTTGGCGGCTCGCCGGCCGGCGCCGTCGGCGCGGTGAGGGCCATCACCAGGCAAGCGGCTCCCACTGAGCGCCGTCCCGGCGATAGAGCGCGGGTACCTCGAGCTCGGCGAGCTCGCCCTCGTCCCGGTTGAGCGTCAGCCGCTGCGTTTCGACCAGCTGCGGCGGTACCTGGTGCTCGGTCGCCCATTCGCGCACCTCGTGATCCGATTCGGCATCCAGCACAAAGACATCGGCCTGCCAGCCCGCCCCCTCACTGAGGGCGCCAATCAGACGCTCCAGGACCTCCTCACAGGTCGAGCAATCCTCCGCTCTGGTCACCAGGGCGACCCGATCGCCGGGACCGACGTCTTCGATCGAGGCCTCCTGCTGAGCGGCTTCCCGTTCGCTCGCCTCCCGTTGCGACGGATCTTGACGACTGGCCTCATCGGCATCGGTCTCATCGCTGGCGAAGGGGGTCTCATCCGGGTAGAGCCGATCCCAGGCGTCGTCATAGGCGTACTGGAAGGCGAGCTCCTGGCTGACCCGCTCGCGCTCGCGCTCGACCGCGATCTCCGCCATCCGGCGTCGCTCCTCGCCTGAGCGCGCATGGATGCCCAGCACCCAGACCGGGTCCAGGTCTGGGCTCCAGAGCCCACGCGGGCCTTTCATCAGCGACTCGTAGCGCTCCCACTCCTCGTCTTCGAGCTCGCTCCACTGGCTGCGATCGAGGTGCTCCCCGGGCGCCGAGGATCGGTCCTCGTGATCCCGCGCCTGACTCGGCGCGCTGTCGCTCGCCGACGCGACAGCGGGCAGCATCCCCAGCAGGCCCGCGCCCAGCGCGGCACGCATCATCCAGGCTCGTGCGTTCATGTCTGCGCCTCCGCAATCCGTTGGGCTACGATCTCGGCGGCCTCGACCTCGGTGCAGTCGTGCTCGCGCATGATCTGAGCACGCTGCGCCTTCTCCTCGTTCTCGGTCTGTGCAAGGGCCAGGGCGATCGGCGGGGGGACGTTGCGGAACAGCGCCTCGACCTGATCGGCGAGCACGACCCCTTCGACGTACTTGCCCGGCTCCTTGCGCGCCGACAGCAACAGGGCCTTCTGCTCCTCGGTGAGGTCCTTGAAGCGAGCGATGTGATCGACCTCCTCCTTGGGCATGACGAGGCAGAGCCACCACTCCATCATGTTGAGCATCTTCTTCGAGGCGTCGGGGAAGTCCTCCAGGTTCTGGGTGGCGATCCAGAACCAGGCGCCGAGCTTGCGCCACATCTTCGTGATCTTGACCACGAACGGCGCGAGCAGCGGGTTGGTGGTGATGATGTGGCCCTCGTCGGTGAGCACGAGCGTCGGCCGCCCCTCGTGCTGATGTTGCTCGACGAGGTCGTTGATATGGTTCATCAGCCCCATGTAGGTCACGGTCAGCTGATCCTCATAGCCCTCGCGGGCCATGATCCCGACATCGACGATGGTCAGATCCGCCTCCGGCCAGGCGGTACCAGGCCGGTTGAAGACCTGGCCGGCGAAGCCGGAGCAGAACAGCTCCATGGCGTCGGCCATGTCCCGGATCCGCTGCCCCCGGCCTTCGGTCAGCGTCTCGGCGCGGGACTCCTCGCGCAGGGCCTGGGCAACGTCCTCGGTCAGCACCTGGTCTCGGCCGGTGCCGCTGTCGCGCACGTTGCGCGCCGCCCGGATGATCGCGCTGCGGATCGTGTGCCGGTCGGTGCGCGTCATGCGCTCGTCCTCCTTGGCCTCGCCGCCGGTGATCATAATGCGCGCGGCGAGCTCCATCTCGCCGAGCAGGTCCCGGGACCCGCCTTCCTCCTCGTCATCACCTCCCTCATCGCCGCCGGCCGCCCCGGCCTCCGAGTCGGTATCCGTCGCATATTCCTCGGCCCCGCGCTGCTCGTCGGCATCGATCTGCTCGAGCAGCTTCATGGCTGCAGAAAACGGCGGCAGGCTGACGTCCCGACCGGGCTGCAGCGAAACCTGGTTGACGCTCAGCCCTTTGGCAGCCGCGTACTGGCCCAACAGCCCGAATGAGTCACCAGCCTCAATGACGAAGATCCGCGGCTTGTAGATCGCGAGCATCTGCATCATCAGGTAGGTCAGCAGCGCACTCTTGCCGGCGCCGGTCGGCCCGAGGATCAGGGCGTGGGCGTTCTTCTTGCGATCAGCCGAGTTGAGCGGATCGAACACCAGCGGCTCGGCACCGCGGTTGTAGAACAGGATCCCCGGATGCCCCGTCCCACGGGTGCGGCCATAGAACGGGGCCAGGGCGGTGACATGGTCCGCGTAGACGTAGCGCGCCCGACGCGAGTAGCGCTCAAGCCGCGGGTCATAGGCCATGGGCAGGCCGCGGATGTAGTTGTGAAGCGGCAGGAGCTCGGCCTCCTGCGTGACGACCTGGATCCCGTTGCTGACCAGCCGGGAAGCCAGTTGCTGGCGATCACGCACCAGTTGCCGATCCGTCTCGGCGCGCAGATAGAGCGCGATCTGGGTGGGGAAGAGCTTGTTGCCCCGGGCCATCTGCTCCTGAGCGGCCGTGGCCTCCTCGAGCGCGAGCTGGCTCTCGATGTTCTTGCCACCGGATGCGGCCCGGACCTGGGCGATCCGGTTGCCGACCTCATCCTGCGGCGCGATGGTCACGGTCAGCGCCAGGACCGAGCCTTCCGGGCACTTGTCGAACAGCGCGTAGATGCTCTCCCCGCTGCGCCGCTCGCCGGTGAAGTGCCCAATCCGCGGCGGCTGACGGAGCCCTTGGGCGTAGACAACAGTATGCGGCAGCCCATCGAAACGCCACACGCCCGCCTCATGGTCCGATTCGGGCTGGGAGAAGTTGAACAGCCCGGCGAAGTCGCGTGCTGTCGGCAATGCCGCGTCGCCCGGATAGGGGGCGATGCGCAGCAGATCCCGCGGGTCACCGTCGGTGATCTCCGGGCGCGGGTTGAACCAGGGGACCAGCCACTCGTAGAGGTCCTTGGCGCCGCACCGGCGTACCTGGACACCGGCGGACTCCAGGGATACGCGCAGCTGGCCGAGCACCTGGTCGAGTTCCTCGTCAGGCGTGAGATCGCCGCCGGCGTTGCGCCGGTACAGGCAAAGCCGGGTCCGCCGGCGCTGGCCGCGCCAGCTCCCGCCGGTGACCAGCTGATCCGTAAACAGCCCGCCCTCGCGCGAGATACGCCGCAGATGGCCGTCCAGGTGCTCACAGTAAGTCGCCATGAACTCGTGCTCACCGCCGCGCTGCCCGGCGTATTCCCGAATCCGGTCCGGGATGTCCGTCAGATTCGGCTCATCCTGGACAAACAGCTGCAGCACCCAGGGCGAGTGCTCCACCTCGGGGATCGCATCGGCGATGGCCGTCTGTAGGTTCTCCAGGAGCTCCTCCAGGTACGCCTGCGTCCGGGCCTCGCTCGAGGCCGGGGCGAGCTCCAGGAGCGCTCCTACACTGTTGCTGTCCTCGAGCAGGAAAATCTGTGTCTGCGGGTCGTAGTCGGTCCATGGCAGCAGGTCCGTGAAAGACTCCGGACGCTCGTAGAGCTGCGCGTACTCGCGCTCCTTGGGGCTGCGGGCCGTGGATCCGGACTCGACCGCCTGTTGCTCGGAAGAATCGGCTTGGGCGCCTTGCCCAGAGCGGTTACGCCGTAACAGCTGTTGCAGCATCCCCATTACCGCGCCTCCGGTTCGCCGGGCAGTGCGTAGTGATCACGCTCGAACATCGGGAAGGTGGTGCTGTAGCCGGGGACCGGGACCTCGTTCGGGGTCGCCAGGTGCGGGTAGACGTACATGACCATGGAGGGATTCGGGACCCGGCCGAATCGCGGCTCCAGCTCATCGTGCGCCTGTCGGGTGTAGCCGGCCAGCGCGGCGGTGCCATCGGTCAGCCGCTGCGCCGGCGTGCTGTAGACCGGGGGTACACGACGTTTCCGCTCGTCATCGGACGCCTCGGCCTCCTGGTCGTCGGCATCCGCTGACTCACCCTGCCCGGGCCCGCGGGCCGACCCGGGGGCCAGTTGCTGCCGACCGTCGTCGATGTCGCCACCGGCGTGCCGGTTCATGTGGGCCTCGTAGACCTCATCGGTCCGCGGCCCTTCGGGGTAGACCTGCGGCGTGCCCTCTTGTGTGGCACCACTGCGGGCGCAGCCGGTCAGTGCGCTAGTCGAGCCGATCAGGGCGAGCAGCATCGCGCTCGCCACGCTCAAACGGCTGATTCGAGAGGCCACGCTGGAAGTCCGGGCGCTGATCATGGGATACCCTCCTGCCGTCGGTCTCGTAGTCGATGCGAAGCTCACGGTCGATGTGGACCGTCACCTCCTGGCCGGCCGGCGTGAAGATGGCGTCGAAGTGGTTTTCCTGGCGCCGACGCAGCCACTCGAGGACCTCCTCGGCGGCGCCCGAAGCGGCCCGGCCACCGACGAACCGGCCCGTGTCGCCGTCGATGATCGTCTGGGTAAAGCCCTGCTGGCCGACAATCGTCTGGGTCTCGGCCTGGGCCAGCGCCTCCGACGCCGCCTGCCCCGCTGCCAACAAGCCGGCCTGGGCCAGGAACGCCGGCGCGTTGCTGACCCGATCACCGGCGATACACGGCACACCCTGCGGGTCGGTGATGTGCCCGATCGGCGGCTCGGCCGGATCGCCGGCGCCCATCCGCTCCCCGGAGGCCTTCTCCGTCCCGTCATCCGCGTCATCGGTGCGCATCGAGGCGTCGCCCGGGTCCGGGAAGGTGCGCGTGGTGCCGTCCTCGAAGATGAACGTGGCGCTGTGGAGCTCGCCGCGCACACAGGACAGGGTCCAGTCACCGAAGGCAGTGCCGCTGAGGATCATCCCCTCGAGGCCTGGGATCTCCATGTCATGCGCGGCCAGGTTCTCGCTACCGACGACCACCTTGAACGGCGCTGCGTCCTCAACCGTACCCTCGCGTGGGATGCGGCCAATCAGGGCGGTCAGCGTGCTTGAGCCCATGAGCATGCTGTTCCGCGGGACGGTGTAGACAGCGAGGTCCTCCTTGCCCCCATCGTCCGTCTGCGCGTCTTCATCGCTGGCCTCATCTGCCTCAGGGCCGGTCCACTCCCGTGCCTGCGGCCCCGCACCGTCCGCCGCGGCGGGATGCGGGGCATCGAGCGGGTCGATCCAGGTCAGCTGCTCAGCAGTCGTGGACGGTGCCCCGCGCTCCGCCTCGGGGTCTCGGGTCAGATCCGATGGCCGTAACCCGTCCTCGATCGCGGGCTCCTCGTCATCGGTGGCGCCCCCCAACAGGCCGACCGGCTGCTCGTCCGGGGAGAGGCCGAGCCCGACTGGAAGATCCGTGTCGTCGGCCTCGTCCTCCTCCTCCTCGTCCTCCTCCACGCGCGCGGTCAGCTGCTCGATGCGCTGCATGAGCGCCTCGTGGCGCTCCTCGGCATGCTCATCGGGACGCTCCGCTTCTTCCTCAACCTCATCGAGCGCCTGCTCCATGGCTTCAACCTGCTGCTCCAGGCGCTGATTCTGCGCGGTGAGCATGCGGATCGTATCCGCCTGCGTATCGACATCGGCCGGATCAATCTCATCGCCGGGACCGAGCTCGTCGGGATGGGCGACAGTGGCCGATTCCGGCGCATCCTCCCCGCCGCCGACCAGGATGACGACGATCAGCAGGACGGCGACGAGGCCACCGAGAATCGGGAGTAGACGGTTGCTGCGGATCGTGCTCGCCATTACCGGCTCCCCCAGAAGCTCTCCTCGAACGGGCGATCGGAGATCAGGTAGACCGCCGTGGTGTCGGCCTCATGGCCGGCACCGTGCAGCCGGGCGTGTTGGAAGGTCGCCGCGAGCCAGTCCCCGCGCAGGGCCCGGGGGTCGAGCAGGACCGGCTCACGGGTCTGGTTGGTCAGCCGGACCGCCGTGACGTGGTACCCACCCCCACGCCAGGCGGCGATCGGTTCGGCTTCGACGTGGGCACCGCGGACCAGGGCGACAGTCTCATCCTCAACGCCCACCGAGCGGATCCCGGGATGCCCGGGCCTAAGTCGATCAGGGGCGTAGAGGTTCTGTGCGGCGTAGCGTGTGAGCGTGACGTAGTCCAGGACCGGCGCCTGCGCACCGGCGGACTCCGCCTCGGAAGACTCCTCGGGGGCAGCCGCCGCCTCACGCTCCTCGCCATGGACGATCAGCTCACGGCGCGGCCCCTCCTCACGCGCCTCCAGATCGAGCATGAAGGACCGTCCGGTGTGCGGCTCCTCGACCAGCACCCGTGTCGCCTCGAAGGCTTCGGTCGGCTGTAGATAGAGCACGCCTTCGCGGGAGAGGACTCGCAGACGATCCTCGAGAGCCGGCGGCACGCCGACCCGGGCCTGATCGGCCGGCAAGCGCACGATCCGTTCCCCATCGACCGGGAGGATGACCCGGATCGGGGTGCCATCCCAGACCACACGCTCCGGCGCAGCACCGTCCTGAGTGGCTCGCGTTTCCGGGGTCGCAACCGTTCCGGCGGCATCGCCGCCCGGCTCCGGACCGTCTACGTAAGGCGCCTCAACGGCCTCACCGTCCTGCTGCTGAGCGGCTTCGCCGGCACCGGAGTCATCTTCGGAAGCGCCGTCCGGCCGTTGCTCAGTCTCGGAGTCGGTCGTGAACTCAGGCAGAGGCAGCGAGAACCCGCCATCCCCGGCCACCGCATAGGCCGGCGCCATAGCGAGAATGAGGGCGCTGGCTAGCGTTCGGGCTCGCACCGTTCACCTCCGATGTAGTAGATGATCTGCTCGGGAGCGCGCGAGAGATCCGCCCAAACCTGGCGGCGCCCCTCAAGGGCCTCCTCGCAGGAAGGCTCCGGGGATGCCTTTGCTTCATCCGCCTCGCCGCGCTGCTCGTCAGCCGACTCGCTCGCTTCCGCCTCCTCGACCTTCGGCTTGTCGGACGCCTGTTCGGGCGAAGACGGCGTGCTGGAACAGCCCGCCATCACGATCAGGCCTGCCAGCAGGACCCCTGTCGGATAGAACCACCTCATGGGCCAGCCTCCTCGACTTGCAGCGCATGCAGGGTGCCGTCCTGGTGGCGCAGGACCGCGACCTCGGCCTCTGGATCGACCGAGCTCACCCGCCAACTCGTCTCGCCCACGGCCTCGCCGGAGCGATAGCGCCCGGTCTCTCCGTCATGGGCCAGGATGACCAGTGCGGACCCGGCCCAATGCTCGAAGCCGAGTAGACGGGCATCCTCGAGCCTCGGGTTCTCCGGTGCCTCCTCCAGGGTGGTGAGCCGCTCATCCAGCGCGTCGAGCCGGTCCTCGCTGACCCCGGGGATCTGCTGCTCCAGGGCCTCGAGCTCTGCGGCCAGGTCCCCGGTTTGCTGCTCCAGTTGAGCGACTCGATCGGCCGACGGCAGCCCTGTCAGTGCCTCCTCATGCGCAGACAGGGCCTGCTCGATTTCCTGCAGCCCGGACTCCTGAGCCTGCTCCAGGGCATCGATTGCCTGTTCCTGGTCCGCCGCCACCTCCTGCAGCTGATTCTCGAGCTCCTGCTCCAGGGTCTGGACACGCTGCGCAACCTGGGCTAGCTCCGGGGCCGGCTCGGCGCCCTCCTCGTCGTCCCCACCGGCGCCGAGCACGGCTCCAAGGACGACGAGCACGACGAGAACACCTGCGCCAGGGAGGGCGAAGCGTTTGAGGCGAGCGCCGGTGCCGGTTACGGCTGCCTGGTGTTCCTGGCCTTCCTCGCTTGCGCCATCACCGAAGATGGACGCCTCGAGGTCCGCTCCGTGGTCGGCTTCATCGGCCGAACCAGGATCCGGGGTCTCGACGCTCCTGGGGCCAGCGGATGCCTCGTGCGGCTCGCCCGCCTGCGCGTCGGTCTGGCGCTCGCCTTCGGAAGCATCGGAGTGTTGCCGCTGGGTATGCTTTCGCCGGCTCATTGGGTCACCTCGTCAAACCACGACTCAGCCTTATCCGGATCGCCGGCCTCGATCTCCTCGGTGTCGGGGATCTCCAGCATGGCGCCGGCCATCAGCAGATTCGGGTCGCCGCCGATGAAGGCCTGGGGGTTGGCCTCGTAGAGGGCCCGGCTCGCGACCTTCGGATGTCTTGGCGCGACATGCGCTGCGATCTGGTAGAGGCTGGCGCCGCGGGCGATTGGCCCAAGGGTCCGCGGTTCCTCCGGGTCGTCCCGTTCGGTCGTGAGCCGCTCCGCATTGGCCTCCGCCCCCTCCCGGTACGGCGGCTTCGGCTCATAGGTCACCGCGCGCGCGACCGGGTCGATAAGCAGTCGCCCCGAAGTTCGTCAGCTAATCGCGTAACTTCCCGTTTTGCTTACACCTCGTAAGCGAAAAATGCCACAACAGGCCTTCAGGCGGGCCGTTTCGGGACCTCGATGCCGACGTCTTTGAACAGCTCCAGTTGCTCCGGTGATGGCTTGGTCACGCCCTCGAAGTCGCGGCCACCGATGCGCACGGTGTGGCGCTGGATCTGACGCAGCGTACGCAGGGCGCGCTCCGGGGAGAGTGTGCTGCCGGCGGCCTTGAGCCGCTGGCGCAGCATCCGGTGGAGGACCAGCGCGAGAAAGCAGATCAGCGCGTGAGCCCTGATGCGTTCCGGGAGCCGGTGATAGACCGGTGCGATCTCGATATCGCTTTT
>NZ_NHSN01000036.1:0-11325 GCF_016653405.1 Halorhodospira halophila | reverse complement strand
AGATCCAGCGCCACACCGTGCGCATCGGTGGCCGCGACTTCGAGGGCGTGACCAAGCCATCACCGGAGCAACTGGAGCTGTTCAAAGACGTCGGCATCGAGGTCCCGAAACGGCCCGTCTGAAGGCCTGTTGTGGCATTTTTCGCTTACGAGGTGTAAGCAAAACGGGAAGTTACGCGATTAGCTGACGAACTTCGGGGACCGGATCCTCGATGCCGAGTGCGTGGAGGATGTCTTCGGCACGGGGTAGGTGGCAGACGGGCATTCTCGCTGGTTGGTGCGCAATTCGTAGGTCCTGACGCCTCCTTCGTATACTCGGCGAGTTGAGCGCCAAGGCCCGCTGCGCGCGCCATTTTTTCTGCTGATTGTAAGTGCCGCTTACATCCTTAGGCGCTGGGACTTATTCGCTACACGTATCCATTTCCAATTTGTCAGGCCAAGAATAACCGTCAGGTGGCTCAAGCTGTCCAGCAGTATAATCGAGGATATTGTTATAGATCGATATCAGCAGTGACACGCATTCACGAGCACGATTCACAGCCGAAGCGAATTCTTCGGCATCGCGCATATACTCATGGAAAAGCCGATTCCGCAAATTCTTGGCCTCGACCCAATCGGAAACCGCAGCCAAGACACCCAGTTTCTCCATCCGGTTTAGATTGTCCAGCGCAGAGCCAGGCGTTTCCAAGATATCTCGCATCAGGCTCGGGATAAGCCGATCGCCGATCGTATCCTGCATACGTCCATAACGCGCCAGAAAGGCATCAAGTCGCTCAGCCCGCTCCGGATCGTCTTCAAGAGACTCGACCCAGGAAACATCAACCGGCTCTCGCAGCAATCGGCCCGTCGTGTAGTGAAGATGTGCGCCCTCCCGATAAACGGTCTCAAGCAAAAAAATCAGCTGAGGGCTCGCTTCGTGCCGGCTCAAATCTCCACTCCTTCTCGAAGGGCCTCGTCATGAACCGGTAGTCGTGTGGTCGACGGGTCCAGGATCAGGACATCGATACGCTGATCACCGAGCCGCATTTGCAGCAGCGCCGCTACCCGGCTCGCCGCTGACGCGCGGTTCGGGACCTGCTCATCGCACTCGATCAACAAATCGATGTCGCCACCACGTGCGCTATCATCAACACGCGACCCGAACAGGCGAACCTTGACGTCGTGACCGAACACCTCGCGCACCACATCCAGAATGACTTTGCGCTCCGCACTGGTCAGCCGCATAGCCTATTACCAAATCGTCTTAACGTGCCGGTACGCTGTGATCTTTTCATCCGCTGTTATTAGCTCAGCATTGAAGCGTCGAGCTAACGCCACGATCATCCGATCCGCAGGGTCTTTGTGGAATTCTCCCGGAAGGCGCGTCGACTCAACCGCCGTGGCAGCGTCCAAGGCAATGAAACGCACGCCCTCGATTTCCTCAACCGTATCCAACCAGTCGCTGGTCGTCATCGATAGGGTAAGACGCCCCTTCTCAACCAGCAGCGCAATCTCCCAGGCAGAGATAGCCGAGATCAGAACCTCTCCATCATCCGCCTGCATCTCATGCTCAATGGCTGCAAGAGCATGGGGTGAGAGCTGGTCGTCACCATTTGCCCACCACAGTAGCGCGTGAGTATCCAGGACGATCAAGGGAGCGCTTCCCAGTCTTCCTCCCCCACAGGCTCGAAGGGATCCGCCAACTCGATGACGCTGCCACGCAGGCGCTCAAGCGGTGATCGCTGATCGCCCTTGTACCGGCGTACCTCGATCGTGGGGCGCCCTTTGTCCGTCACGATAACCGCCTCACCCGAGGATTCAACCTGACGGAAGTATTCGAGCGCCCGCGCCTTGAACTGCGACTTTGAGACTTCTTCGGAGCGCATGGCCCCTCCTGGTCATGGAGCCCGTCAACGGTAGCGCGCGCGAATGACTATGGCAAGTAGTCATCAGGAGAGCGATGCGCAGGACGAAGTGCAGCGCGGGCTGATGCGCCGGCAGAAGAAGCGCGCCTTCAGTTTCTGACTCGAATCGCTGAACAGGCGCGCAGCCGCCCCGAAGCCGCCGCGGCTCTGGGGGCACCCTCTCCTTTCCCGGTGCGCGGGTGGTGCGCGATACTGGCCGATTATAGCTGCGGTGCCGGAGCCGAGCGCGCATGGGCGATCTGGATCACGCGGACATCCTCTATCTCAGGCGCAACCACCCCGCCTGGCGGCTGCTCGCTGCCGAGACCGCGCCGCTGGTCATCGGCTTCCTACACCGGGCCTTCATCGCGCCCAACGCCCGCGCCATCCCGGAGACGGAGCTGGAGACGCAGCTCGACGACTACCTCTACGCCCTACGCGATCGCGCGGATGAGGACCCGTACCCGCGCCCGGCCCGCGAGTACCTGGCCGAGTGGGCGGGCGACGAGCGCGGCTGGCTGCGCCGCTACTACCCCACCGGCAGCGACGAGCCCTGCTACGACCTGCTGCCGGCGACCGAGAAGGCCATCCACTGGGTCGCCGAGCTCGAGCGGGGGCGGCAGTTCGTGGCCACCGAGTCGCGTCTGCGCAGTGTCTTCGACCTGCTGCGCGAACTCATCCATGGCGCCGAGACCGACCCCCAGGCTCGGCTGCAGGAGCTTGAGCGCCAGCGCGCCGAGATCGACGCCGAGATGGAGCGCCTGCGCGCCGGCGAGGTGGCGCTCATGGACCCGGTCCGCCAGCGCGAGCGCTTCCTGCAGGCCGAGCAGACCGCCCGCGGCCTGCTCGCCGACTTCCGGCAGGTGGAGCAGAACTTCCGCGATCTGGACCGGCAAGTGCGCGAGCGCATCGCCATGTGGGAGGGCAGCCGCGGCGAGCTGCTCGAGGAGATCTTCGGCGAGCAGGACGCCATCGCCGACTCCGACCAGGGCCGCAGCTTCCGCGCCTTCTGGGACTTCCTCATGTCCCCAGTGCGGCAGGAGGAACTGACCGAGCTTCTGGAGCGCGCCCTTCACCTGGAGACGGTCCAGGCCCTGGACCCGGACCCGCGCATCGGCCGCATCCACTACGACTGGCTCGAGGCCGGCGAGACCACCCAGCGCAC
Source organism: Halorhodospira halophila (assembly GCF_016653405.1). Taxonomy (NCBI): domain Bacteria; kingdom Pseudomonadati; phylum Pseudomonadota; class Gammaproteobacteria; order Chromatiales; family Ectothiorhodospiraceae; genus Halorhodospira; species Halorhodospira halophila. Next base: position 8,278 of record NZ_NHSN01000036.1, on the reverse strand, counting down.
GGTGGCCCAGCTCTCCCATCAGCTGCGGCGCTACCTCGACGACCAGGCCTGGCTGGAGAACCGCCGGATCATGGACCTGATCCGGGAGATCGAGCACCACGCCGTGGCGGTGCGCGACGAGCCGCCCCGGGAGGCGCTCATCGAGCTCGACGAGGCCTCGCCGCGGGTGGAGCTGCCCATGGAACGGCCGCTGTTCACGCCGCCGTTCCGGCCGCAGATCGCCGACCAGGTGGTCGCCGCCGACGGCTCCGACGTGGACGCCTCCGAGCTCTTCGAGCAGACTTACGTGGATCGCGACCGGCTGCGTCGGCGCATCCGCCGCGCCCTGCAGGAGCGTCGGCGCGTGGCGCTCGGCGAACTCCTCGCCGAGCATCCGCTGGAGCAGGGCCTGGCGGAGTTGGTCACCTACCTCGCCATCGCCACCGACGAGGCGCGCGCGGTGGTGGACGAGACTCGCACCGAGGCGGTGACCTGGACGGAGCCGGAGACAGGCCGACAGCGCTGCGCCCACGTCCCCGCCGTCACCTTCCTCCGCAGCAGCCCCAGCGACCCAACCGCAGGAGCCCAATGACCGAGCACGACGACCCCGACACCGCCACCCGCCCGCACACGGCCCAGCCGCTGGAGGGGCACGCCCCTGCCGCGTCCGGTTCCGTCGGCGCCTGGGGCACGACTCCCGGCGACGAGCGCCTCTCCCAGCTGCTCGTCCACCTCTTGCGGGGGGTGCTGCATCGCGACAGCGCCCCGCAGCGGTGGCAGCACCTGCTTGACCTTCAGGCCCGGGTGCGGGACTACGTCGGCGTCCTCGGCCTGGAGCTGATGCTCGACGAGGGTGAGGGCTACGCCTACCTGCGCCAGCGCGCGCGCGACGAGGACGACGACAGCCAGCTGCCCCGGCTGGTGCCGCGTCGCCAGCTGAGCTACCCGGTCAGCCTCCTGCTCGCGCTGCTGCGCAAAAAACTCGCTGAGCACGATGCCGGCGGCGGGGACACACGGCTGATCCTGACGCGGGAGCAGATCGTGGACCTGATGCGCGTCTTCCTGCGCGATACGGCCAACGAGGCGCGCCTGCTCGACCGCATGGACAGCCATATCCGGCGCGTCGTGGAGCTCGGCTTCCTGCGCCGGCTGCGCGGCGACGAAGAGCGCTACGAGGTGCAGCGCATCCTCAAGGCCTTCGTGGATGCCCAGTGGCTCGGCGAGTTCGAGGAGCGCCTGCGCGCCTACCGGGCCCACGCCGAGGGGCGCGACCCCTCGGAGCTGGCCTCGGACGGCGCCGGCGACGGCAACACCTCCGACCCGGACCGCGGCGACAGCCCCGGCGCGCCGGCCGAGACCAGCCCCGAGCCTGAGCGCTGACCCGCATCGAGGTGACGCCACCCATGAAGCTGCAAGAGCTTGACCTGGCCCCCGTTTCCGAGCGCACCGGCTTCCGGCTGCATCGCGCGGAGCTCTACAACTGGGGCACCTTCGACGGCCGCGTCTGGTCCATGGCCCCGGGCGGCGAGAGCGCCCTGCTCACCGGCGACAACGGCTCCGGCAAGTCGACGCTGGTGGACGCGCTCACGACGCTGCTGGTACCCGCCCACCGCATCACCTACAACAAGGCCGCTGGTGCCGAGGGCCGTGAGCGCTCCCTGCGCTCCTACGTGCTCGGCCACTACAAGGCCGAGCGCGAGGAGACCGGCGGCAGCGCCCGCCCGGTGTCCCTGCGCGACGAGCACAGCTTCTCGGTCATCCTCGGTTACTTTTTCAATGAGGGCTACGGGCACGGCGTGACCCTGGCCCAGGTCTTCTGGCTCTCGGGCTCGGGGCAACCGGAGCGCATGCACGTGATCGCCGACCGGGACCTGACCATCGCCCGGGACTTCTCCGACTTCGGCCACGACATCAAGAACCTGCGCAAGCGCCTGCGCGAGGCGCCAGATATCGAGGTACACGACACCTTCCCGCTCTACGGGGCCGCCTTCCGCCGGCGCTTCGGCATCGAGGGCGAGCAGGCGCTGGAGCTGTTCAGCCAGACGGTGTCCATGAAGTCGGTGGGCAACCTGACCGACTTCGTGCGCAGCCACATGCTCGAGCCGGAGCCGGTGGACGAGCGCATAGACGCCCTCATCCACCATTTCGACGATCTCAGCCGCGCCCACGAGGCGGTGATCCGCGCCCGGGCCCAAATCGAGGCTTTGGAGCCACTCATCGCCGATGCCCACGAGCACCATCGCCTCAGCGCGGAGGCCGCCTCCTGGCGCGCGGCGCGCGAGGCCCTGGAGCCTTGGTTCGCCGGCATCGAGGCGCGGCTGCTCGAGGAGCGCCGGCAGAGGCTGGATGACCGCATCCGGCGCTACGACGAGCGCATCCGCCGCCTCGACGAAGACCTCACCGGCCAGCGCAGCCAGCGCGAGGAGCTCCAGCGGGCCATCGCCGAGCAGGGCGGCGACCGCCTAGAGACCCTGGCGCAGCAGATCGGCGAGCACCAGCGCGAGGCGGAGCGGCGCCGGCGCAATGCCGACGCCTACAACGCCCTCGCCGAGCACCTCGGCCTCTCCCGAGCCGACGAGACCGATACCTTCCTTGCCAACCAACAGCGCCTTGCCGGGCTACGCGAGGACGCCGAGGCGCGGCTGAGCGAGCGCCAGAACGAGCGCACCGAGCTGGAGGTCAGCTTCCGCGAGCTGCGCAGCCGCCACCAGGAGCTCGAGCAGGAGCTGGAGTCCCTGCGCGCCCGGCGCTCCAACATCCCCGCCCGGATGCTGGAACTGCGCCAGCACCTGTGCAAGGAGACCGGCCTGGACCCGGACGAGCTGCCCTTCGCCGGCGAACTTATCCAGGTCCACGAGGAGGCGCGCGACTGGGAGGGCGCCGCCGAGCGGCTACTGCACAACTTCGGTCTCTCGCTGCTGGTGCCGGACCGGGACTACCCGCGCGTTGCCGAGTGGGTGGACCGCACCCACCTGCGCGGCCGGCTGGTCTACTACCGGGTGCGGGAGCGCCAGCAGCGGTCGCCGGAGCTCCACCCGCACTCCCTGGTGCGGGCACTGGCCATCCGGCCGGACTCGGGCTTCTACACCTGGCTGGAGGCCGAACTCGCCGAGCGCTTCGACTATGCCTGCTGCGACGATCTGGACACCTTGCGCCGCGAGCAGCGGGCGGTGACGCGCGCCGGTCAGATCAAGAGCGGCGGCTACCGCCACGAGAAGGACGACCGCCACGGCATCAACGACCGCTCGCGTTTCATCCTCGGCTGGTCCAACGAGGCCAAGATCGCGGCCCTGGAGCGGCAGGCGGCGGATTACCAGACGCGCATGCAAGAGCTGGCGGACCGGATGAGCCGCCTGGAGCAGGAGCTGCGCAGCTGGCAGGAGCAGATCCGGGCGCTGGACAAGATCGAGGTCTACGCCGACTTCCAGGAGCTGGACTGGCACAGCGTGGAGGCCGAGATCCAGCGCCTGGAGGCGGAGCGCGAGCGCATCCAGGCCAGCTCTGATCGGCTGCGCACGCTCCAGGAGCAGCGCGACGGCGTCGAAGCCCGCATCCAAGAGCTCGAGCAGCTGCTGCTCAAGGAGCGCGACGAGCGCAGCCGGCTGGCCGATCGCAGCGAGCGCACCGCCGAGGCACTGGCCAGCGCCCGCGAGCGCCACCAGGCGGCCACCGAGACGCAGCGCAGCGAGGCCTTCCCGCTGCTCGACGGCATCCGCGAGGAGGCGCTGGCGGAGCAGTCGCTGACCGTGGAGAGCTTGGCCAACGCCCAGAGCGCCGTGCGCGGCTGGGTGAGCCGGCACATCGACAACGTGGAGCGCAACCTGCGGCGCCTGGCGGACAAGGTGGTCAGCGCGATGGCCGACTTCCGCCACCAGTGGCCGCTGGAAGCGCAGGAGATGGACGCCCGGGTCGAGGCCTACGGCGAGTACGCGGCGCTGCTCGACGGCCTCAAGAGCGACGACCTCCCCCGCTTCGAGCGCCGCTTCCGGGAACTACTCAACGAGAACACCCTGCGCGAGATCGCCAACTTCCAGGCGCACCTGCACCGGCAGCGCCAGTCCATCCGCGAGCGCATCAGCACCATCAACCGCTCGCTGCACGGCATCGACTTCAACCCGGGGCGCTACATCGAGCTCCTTGCCGATCCGACTCAGGATGCCGAGATCCGCGACTTCCAGAACGACCTGCGCTCCTGCGTCGAGGGCTGGGTGGACGACGACGGCGAGGCCTCCGAGGCGGAGTCGGAGGCGCGCTTCGCCCGCATCCGTGCCATCATCGAGCGCCTGCGCGGCCGCGAGGGCACCGCCGAGGCGGACCGGCGCTGGCGGCGCAAGGTCACCGATGTGCGCAACTGGTTCACCTTCTCGGCGGAGGAGCGCTGGCGCGAGGACGACGCCCCCTACGAGCACTACACCGACTCCGGGGGCAAGTCCGGCGGGCAGAAGGAGAAGCTGGCCTACACCGTGCTCGCCGCCAGCCTGGCCTGCCAGTTCGGGCTCGACTGGGAGCGGCAGCGCTCGCGCTCGTTCCGGTTCGTGCTCATCGACGAGGCCTTCGGCCGGGGCTCGGACGAGTCCGCCCGCTTCGGCCTGGAGCTGTTCCAGCGCCTGGGGCTGCAGCTTCTGGTGGTCACGCCGCTGCAGAAGATCCACATCATCGAGCCCTACGTCGCCAGCGTCGGCCTGGTCAGCGCCCCGGACGGGGCGCACTCCAAGCTGCGCCACATCCCCATCGACGAGTACCGGGCGGAGCAGGCCGACCCCGGGGCCGGCCGGGAGGTGGACGGTGCACACGGGGACCGGAGCGAGACCCCGGCGGCGCGGGCGGCGGATGAGGGCACCGCTTGAGGCGCTGGAGTACGCCGGAGGCCGTCCGTGAGCGGCTGGAGCGGCTCTGGTCCCGCGGCACGCTGCTCGCCGCCCGCGTGCCCACGGCCGAGGCCCCAGAGCCCTTCCCGGTGGAGGTCAGCCTTACGCGCCCGCGGACCCATGAGATCAACGAGGACCTCGGCGCCGTGGCCGACTGGGCCGACGGCCTGCGCCGCGGCAGCCGCGAGGGCCGGGGCTTTGGCTACGACCTGCGCTGGCAGGCGCAGCGCAACCGCGTACACGGCCGGCAGGAGCTGCCCACCGCAGCGGTGGTGCCCTGCGCGGAGGACGCCCTCAAAATTCTGGGGCGACGCCGCGAGGCGGCCGCCTTCGATGCCGTCGCGAGCGCCACCGCAGAGCAGGCCGCGGAACTGCTGCCGTGGCTCGCCCGGCGGCCGCTGACTGCTCTGGAGCACGCGGAGGACTGGCCAAAGCTGCTCGCCGTCTGCGCCTGGTTCCGCGACCACCCTCGCCCCGAGATCTACCTGCGCCAGCTCGACATCCCCGGCGTTGATACCAAGTTCATCGAGTCCCGGCGCCGGCTCCTCGGTGAACTGCTCGACCTTGTGCTGCCCGCCGAGGCGGTGGATACCCGCTACACCGGGGCCCGGGGCTTCGAGGCCCGCTACGGCCTCCGGCAGGCGCCGACGCGGATACGGCTGCGGCTGCTCGACCCGGAGCTGGCCATCCGCGGTCTGACCGATCTCACCGTACCCGTCGAGGAGCTCGCCCGTCTGGACCTGGCCGCCGATACGCCGCCGCTGCGCCAACTGCTGATCACCGAGAACCAGGCTACCGGCCTGGCGCTACCACCGGTGCCGGGGACGGCCGCGATCTTGGGTCTCGGCTACGCGGTCGATGCCCTCGGCGCGGTGCCCTGGCTGGAGCGCGTACCCATCGCCTACTGGGGGGACCTGGACCGCGATGGCTTCGCCATCCTCGACCGGCTTCGGGGCGTCTGGCCGCACGCTCGCTCGCTGCTTATGGACCGTGCGACCCTGGCGGCCCACCGGCACCTGTGCGTCCCCGACCCGCGCGGCGCCCCCAGTGCCGCGCCCCCGGAGCGGCTCACCCACGAGGAGGCGGCCACCCTCGCCGAATTGCAGACCGGAGACGCGGAGGCCGGCCCCCTGCGGCTGGAGCAAGAGCGCATCGGTATGGGGTGGGCGGAAGAGCGGATCCGGGGGGGATAACCAGGCCACACTGTCATGAACTGAGCTCGCTACCCCAGCAGTCAGCCTCGTTCCACGGTGTCAGGACTTGTGAATTGCGTACCGACCCATCGTGCGACCGAGCATGCGAAAGAGAAGCGACCCTGCACGGCAGGCCCTCGAGGCTCACGACAAACTGTTGCGCAGAGACAGCTGGGTCCGCGGGCGCGACCTCCACGCGCCCACTTCGGCCAGGCGCTGCGCGACTGAAGGCCACGTACAGCTGCGCGCTTTGGCCGATCGAGGCCGCACCGTCAAGGGTGAGGTCTTTCTTAGGGAGAGCTATCCAGCCGCCAAGGATTGAGGATCTCTACGCCGATTCCGGCGAAATCCGACTCGTTGCGGGTGGCAACCGCCAGACCGCGGCTGCGGGCCACGGCAGCGATCTGCCCATCCGGGGCCGACAGTGGCCGGCCCTCCCGTCGCCGCGTCGCCATGATGCACCCGTAGTGGCGAGCGGCCCGTTGATCGAAACCCAGGATGCGCTGTGCGAACGCCGTATGGATGAAGGTGTCGAAGCGCTCACGCAGGTCTTCGCGGCGTTGCCCATCAGGCATGGCGCAAAGGCCGTACTCGATCTCGGCGATGGTAATCGTGCACAGGTACAACGAGCCGCTACCCGTGCCATTCAGCCACTCGATCACCGCCGCATCCGGCCGCGGGCGCATCATCTCAGAGACGACATTCGTGTCAAGCACGATCATCGTTCCGGCGCACATGGCTCGTGCGGGTCATGGCCTGGGAGTTCAAGTTCTACGCCGTACTTCGGGCCGAACGTAGCCTGAGCGAGATCGCCCAGGCGCTCCGGCTCCGAGACCGCCGACCGCAGGATGCGCCGCACCTCCTCCTCCATGGATATGCCATGCCGGTCTGCTTGGGCGCGCAAGCGCTCGATCGTCTCTTTATCCAAGCGGCGGACGCTGATGCTGCTCATAGCCTGTCTCCTCGCGACCCCCTCAAGTGCTAGCACATGATAGCACTTTAGAGACAGTAACCTAATCATGCAGCGCTTCGGCGACATCCCGTACCAGCTCGATTGAGCTGCGCGTGCTGCGCCGCATCCAGACACCCGATACCGGCGAAGTTCTATATGAGCTCGCCCGGCTTGCCCAAAATAGCGAAACCCTCGCTCGCGCGTCCTATGCGGCGGCGTTCGCGGGCGCGACGTTGTTCGTGACCTGGGCAGCCACATTCGCCCCCGTACCGGGGACATAAGCGGAAAGCGAACTGGCGGCGCTACGAGCTTGCCCCGTCGTGGCATGCCCGCGCCGCCTCCCTTGGGGCGGCGCGGCGACTTCCTGAGGCGGCCCTCCCGATAAACCGCCTCCAGCAAAAAGACCAGCTGGGCGCTCGCTTCGTGCCGGCTCAAGTCTCCACTGCTGGCAGCGGCCGAGTTTCTAGGCGCCCGGACTCACGATTCGCGCACCGACCAGCAAGAATGCCCGTTCGCCCCTACCCGGTGCCGAAGACATCCTCCACGCACTCGGCATCGAGAATCCGGTCCAGCCACATCTCCAGTTCACCCACCGTGGCAGGCTCGACGCGGGCCCGCGATGCCTCCCTGGCCTCCGGGCCGAACTTGCGCTCGATCAAACGGAGCAGCGTCTGCGCCGCAGCCTGCCGACGGCCCTCTTGCCGGCCCTCTTGCCGGCCCTCCTCACGCCCTCTCTGAATGCCCCGCTCTTCTCCACGCTTGAGCCACTGTTCTGCTAGCGTCATCACCAACTCCTCCGCTCGCCCCGGCCGCGTCTGCTCCAGCGCCTGCCGTACGTCTGCCTCCTCGACCGAGCCGTAGACCCTGGCAATGTACACCAGAAGCGGCTTCTCCAGCGGATGCCCCGGCGGAAGATCCCGCAGCCGGCACCCAGCCGTCATGCGACTCGACCAGCTGCTTCAGTCGTCCCCAACCGCGCCATCATCGCCTCGAAAGCGGAACCGTCGTCGGCGAGCGCATTGGCAACGAACGGCGCGTAGCGCTCGAAGAGCATCTTGGTCGAGGAGTGACCCAGCAGCCGGGAGACGAACAGCGGATTCTCACCCGCTGCCAGGTGCAGGACCGCGGCGGTGTGCCGGGTCTGGTAGACGCGACGAGCGTAAGCGGTCATTCCGTGACGTCGTTGACGGGGATCACTGGACATCCCGGAGCATCTTGATGAGCCCGGGGGAGACTTTCCACTGACGGTGATCCTCGGTGTGGACCACCACCGTCTTGCGGTTAAT
>NZ_NHSN01000035.1 GCF_016653405.1 Halorhodospira halophila | reverse complement strand
CCTTCACAGCTCCCGTCTCCACCGCTCAGTTCGGCAGCCGACGGTATGGTCATTCGTGGCCAGGGGCCACCCGAGGGTGGGTCAATTTTCTTGGCCAGCCGTGGGTCAGTTTACGGGGCCGCTAACAATCCTGGTGCTGCGCCATCGGCACGGCCATCCGGTAACCGTCTTCTCCTGCCATGTAATGGTTCGCGTTACGGAGGATGACCTGCGCCTCTACTGCATGGATGTCGATATCACGGCGCGAAGCCGGGACCGCGAGCGGCTCTGGGAAGCCGTTCAGGGCGGCAACCTCGGCCTCTTTGAGTGGCGACCGTCTAGAACGGTCTTTTTCTCCCCTGAGTTCAAGGCGCAGCTCGGCTATCAGGACCACGAACTGAGCGATGCCCTGGAGGCATGGCTGTCGCGCATTCACCACGAAGAACAGGGTGCAGCGGAGAGTTTGTTTCAGGCGTGCACCGAGCAGCCGCACGGACGCGCCCGCGCCGAGGTGCGGGCGCGCCACCGGGACGGTAGCTGGCGCTGGATCCTCTACCAGGCCACCGCCGTGTACGGCGCGCATGGCCGACTCGAGAAGATCCTTGGGTCTAGCTTGGATATCACCGAGCGTAAACGCGCGGAGGAACGCAACGAGTGGCTGGCCTACGCCGTTGAGCAGAGCCCCGGCCTGGTCGTTATCTCTGATACCGAGGGCGTGATCGATTACGTCAATCAGACTTTCTGCGACGTAACCGGGTTCTCTCGAGACGAGATCGTGGGGCAAGCGACCGGGTTTCTGAGCCATGAGCAAGAAGCGTTTCAGAAACACGGCGAAATCTGGCAGGCGATCCGCACCACGGGCATCTGGGAAGGCGAGTTAACGAATCGTAAGCGTTCCGGCGGGTCTTACCTAGAGCGAGCCAGGATTGCACCGGTGCGCGATGCCTCGGGTGAAATCACCCACTACATCAAACTGGCGGAGGACATCACCGACAAGCGCGCCTTGATGGAGCGCCTGGAGTATCTCGCTTTTCACGACCCGCTGACAGGCCTCCCCAATCGCAACCTCCTGTTGGACCGGATCAGCCAGGCCGTGGCGCAATCACAGAGGGAGCAAGGTGTCCTCGCGGTTGTGTTCATCGATCTGGACGATTTCAAGGTCGTGAACGATTCGCTCGGTCACACACTTGGTGACGAGCTGCTGGTCGAAATCTCCAGAAGGGTACGGGGCATACTCCGGGCGCAAGACACCATCGCGCGTTTCGGCGGAGATGAGTTCGTCCTGCTTTTGCCGCGTCTCGATCATGAGGAGAGCGTTATCGCGGTAATCGAGCGGATCCAGGCGGCCATCGGCGAGCCGGTGTGGCTGGACGGCAAAGAGGTTCGAGTGACGGTGAGCATGGGCATCGCCATGTCTCCGGAAGACAGCGACGCAGCCGAGGAACTAGTTCGACACGCTGATACCGCCATGTACCGAGCCAAGGCCGAAGGAAGACGGTGCTATCAGTTTTATACCCCGGAGATGGATGCCGCGCTACAAGAGCGCATGGAACTGGATCAGGCAATGCGCGTCGCGCTGGACGAGGGGCAGTTCCACGTCATCTATCAACCACGCGTCAACCTCTCAACGGGAGCCGTGCTCAGCCTCGAAGCCTTGGTGCGCTGGCAGCATCCGATCCGGGGACAGCTCGCGCCAGATCGTTTCATACCGCGGGCGGAGGAAACGGGGTTCATCTTGTCTCTGGGCCCCGAGATCTTGCGACAGACCTGCATCCAGATCCGCACCTGGAAAGATCAGGGTGTCCCGACCGTACCGGTCGCCGTCAATCTCTCGGCGTGCGAACTGCGAGACCCGGCAGTCATTTCACGGATCCGCACGGTGCTCCACGAAACCGGTGTGGATGCTGGCGACCTCGAGCTGGAGATTACCGAAAGCGCTGCCATGCACCACGTAGCCGAGACGGCGCACAAACTGTCTGAACTCAGTGAGTTGGGCCTGCTGATCGCTATCGATGACTTCGGGACCGCCTACTCATCCCTAAATTATCTCAAGCGCCTACCTGTCCATGCGATCAAGATCGACCGTTCCTTCATAGCCGAGATGGAGGCGAACCCGGCTCACCATCCCGAGGATGCCGCTATCATCCGCGCTATCATCGCGATGGGTGAAAACCTGGACAAGCAAGTGATCGCCGAGGGCATCGAGAACCGGGTGCAGCGGGACTTCCTGGTCGATAACGGGTGCCTCGAAGGTCAAGGCTACTTCTTCAGTCCTCCTTTGTTACCGCAGGACGTGGCACCCCTACTAACGGGCATTAGCAAACTGAATAAATAAGTCAATGGCAGGCACTGGTTGAGTCCGGCAACGACTCAGCAGTCCGCAGGAGCTGCACACCAGACCGCTGATTCGCTCGTTTTGCCGGTTTTGTTCGCGTACATCCGCTGATCGGCCAGCGCGAGCAACCGCTCGGCATTGGTGCTGTCATCCGGGCAAAGGGAGGTCCCCAGACTGACCGAAAAGCGCACCACGTGCCCTTTGACGGATACGGGCATCTCGAGCACCTTCAGCACTCGCCCGCAGAGTTGCTCCAGGTCCGCCCGGTCGGTCACCCCGTGCAACAGGAGCACAAACTCGTCGCCGCCGAGTCTTATGACCTTATCCTCCGGACGCAGCCCTCTGAGCAACAGCTCGGCGAGCTTGACCAAGGCCGCATCGCCGAACGCATGCCCGTAATGGTCATTGATCTCCTTGAAGCCATTGACGTCGAGGGCGACCACCCCGAAGCCTTGCCCCGGAGCACCGCTACCTGGAGAAGAGCGCTCCGCCATCCGCTCCATGGCGTCGGCTAAAAGACGTCGGTTCGGCAGACCGGTTAGCGGGTCGTGCTGCGCCATATCCTCGATGGTCCGCTGGGCACGCAAGTTCGCGGCCATGGCCAGCCCGTACGTCCAGCCAAGGATCCACGGGATGCTCGCAAAGATGATCCAACCGCTGGCCGGGTTGACGCGATCATCGGGGCCGATAACGCCCGTGGCTGCCTGAGTCCAGCGGTAGAAGACCGCGGCGGCCAGCAACAGGAACACTGCGGCTGTGCCGCCGTATATGAGGCGCTCCAGCCGGTCATCAACCCCCCGGACCAGGAAGAAGGCCGTGAGGAGCAACAACCCGGAGAGGTTGGCATCGAGAAAGAGGTAGCGCAGTTGGTGGTTGTCGAGACTCAGCGTGAGGTACAGCAGGCTGGCCAAGGTCACCACATAGACTCCGTACCAGGGCAGCCTGCGATACTCGTTGCCCACCCCCTTGAAGCGCAGAATCCCCTCGAGCAGCAGCAGGACCGCAACAGTGCTTGCGACATTGTTGACCAGGATCAGCCCGCTGATCAGGTCCGTCTCAAACCACAGCGGCACAAAACTGAACGCCACCACCAAGCTGCTGGCAGCCCACAGCGCTGGCCCCCGTTCGTGGTGATTGATCCGCCAGACCATCGCCATCACGGCGCCGGCGACCAAGCTTGCCGTCCAGAGGACGAGCGCTAGTGTCGGGTAGTGGAGTTCCATGGGTGCTTCTCTTGAGCATCGCCACGGCATAGGAGGGTGACGCTCATCGCTCGCTCCCTGGGCGATTGACAGGATTCCGACGGGCAGCATGCGGGATCCGGTGCGGTCGTGCCAAGCCCATGCAGACCGCCAAGGGGGCATGATTCCACAAAACCTGTGGAAAACCGTGTGGAGAAAGTCGGCTGAACCCGCCGGCCAAGCGTCTTTGAGGTCGTTTGGGCAAACTTTGGCCAGCGGCAAAACTTCGACAAATCAGAACCTTATGAACATCCCTCCACTGATCAGAGGGTTATAAAGGCTTTCTGGCTCGCTTGTGCAGAAGCGCGCCGTCCAGTTACTGCACTCGGCGCGGTTGTCAACCGGACCGGTCCGATTCCTGATCAATACAGGATGTGCCCAATGAACCACGGCGCAGGTCACCGGGCCACCGTGCTATCGCCCCTCGACGACCCTCAGTAAAGCAGCACAGAACGCGGGCAGGTCGTCCGGCCGGCGACTGCTGATGTGCCCCCCATCCACGGCCACCTCCTGATCGACCCAGTGGGCCCCTGCGTTGCGCAAGTCATCGATTAAGGCCGGTGAGCTGGTATAGGTTCGCCCCGCCACCACGCCCGCCGAGATAGTCACCCACGGTCCGTGGCAGATTGAAGCGACCACTTTGCCAGCCTCCGACATGCGAGCCGTCAGCGCTCTGACGATCTCGGACCGGCGCAGCTTGTCGGGTGCCCAACCTCCGGGGATGACCAGCACATCGAATTGCCCCGGGTCGGCATTCGACAACTCGATATCGGCGGTCTGCGGATAGCCATGCTTGCCAAGATAACGCTCCCCAGCCCTGGGCCCGGCAACCGTTACCCCCAGGCCCGCCTCAATGAGGCGGTACTTCGGGTACTGGAGTTCGAGATCCTCGTAGTCCGTATCAACAAGGATCAGGGCATGGCCGCTCGCGTGATGCGTCATGGGAGCCTCCTGCGCGGTTCATTGGCGACATGCCAACCCGCCCCTTGGGCACCAGACAACCCGCTCCGGCTAGGGCAGAAGCGCATGGGGCGCGATCTACCCTGCGCGCTCCCTTCGAGCACCTCCAGGACACACCGCCCACGGCGCTGCTGGTGATGATGACCGACGGCTTCGGGCCGACACCGGTAAAGCCTCCGGCCTATCCGGTGCTCTGGACGCTGACCCGGAGGGTGAGTCGGACATCCATCGGGAACCGCGTCCGAATGAACCATTCCTCAGCACTGAGACAAAAGGAATTTTCTAAGTTTCCGACAGACTGTGTCCATTTCCTTTTGCCACTCCTCTCTATCCCAATGAATCAATGGCCCCTCACCTCCGGACGTTGCGTCAACCAACATCTGAAGCGCACTTTTTTCGACCCCCTCTTCTACAGCCTTTTTGACAACCCATCCACCGAGCCCGTGTAGCGAATTTCTGTAACGCTGCCGGGCAGTTTTAGACTTATTATCAAGATCAGACCACTCCCAAAAACCTTGAAAGATCCTCAAGAGATCGCGCGATAAATCACGTTCCTTGGCTGGGGCAACTCCGCATCGCCAGTCGTTGATCCAGGACTCATTTGGGTTCATTTTCTTTCAATTCCTATCGCTCGGGCTCAGGGACACCGCAAAGCGCCGTCCGCTGCATGCTGGTATCAAACGCCAATCTCGGCCGTTCCCCTGCACTTGGGGAACAAGCTGCAACCCCAAAAGGCTTTGCCTGCATTCGCCCCACTCCTTGCCTCCCTCCTCACCATCCGTGCCCCGCATTGCGGACATGGCGGTGACTCCGCGTGCTGGGATACTGCGCCTGCAGCCTCTTGATCGTCGCCCCCGGCTCCAGGGGATTGATGCTCCGTTTCCAGACTCCGGTCCGCTTGCCTCTGACCGGCAGGCTCTGCCTGCTTCGCCGCCGAAAATTCCGGCAGAGACGCCAGTCGCATACGAAGGCCTTCAACGCTGTAGGCATGCTTCGCCGGAACTTGGATCATTGGGAGTGACACCGCCTCACAAACCTCCGCCAGAAAATGGTCTCGGGCTCCCCGTCTACTTTTTTGGTGCGACTTGTCGTCAAGCTCGACGACCGCAACTACCGAAAGGTCGTCCCTGGCGCATAAGACAAAGTCAAAGTGCTTGCTACTGATCTTATTAAAGGCCCGCTGCCATGCCTTGCGATCAGCCATGGACCGCACGTTGATGATATCGGCCACCCGTACCTTCCCGAAGATCCGGTACTCGTTCCCGACAGCTTGGTCCAGAACGCCGAGGAACGACCGCTCTGCTGGTGAGAACAGCGCTGATGCTTTGGTGTACGGAAAGCCGACTCCACCACCTCTTGGCCCGCCCTGAGACCTCAACCATACGGCTACCGCGGAAACCAACACCGCGAGCGCAGCAACAAACAAAAACCACTCCATACTGATTCCCTTTCGCTCCACCCCTACGTCTTACACCCGAGTCACTCGGCATGGGTATTTGCGGATGCTTAGGTCATTTAAGGAGCTCTGAGCAGGATCTGCGAGGACCGAAAGAGCTTCCGTGATTCGGTTTTCTAATACTCGTTCGATTTTCTCTCTCGAGAAGACTTGACTCATCACATGACCTCTAAAAGTGGTATCGACAGATTCTGTGTGTGCGGCCGGGCGTGATTAAGCAATTCCTGCGCGGTCTACCGAGATTCAGCTGGGCCGCAAACGAACCGTCCAGCGCTCCAGCTCTTCCCGACTTATCTCCGCCTGCCCCAGTAAGACCAACAGTTCCTCCTGGCGCGGCTGGCCGAAGGCGAGGCGGTACGTGGCCAGCTGGTGCTTGAGGCGCTCGAAGGCGGCCACCTCCCTCGTGTAAGGGAGGGTCGGCACGCGACGCTGAATCCGATAAGGACCGGGCGCGATCCAGTACGGCACCAAGTCGTCGGCGGCATCCTCGCGGGCCCTCTGGTCCGCGACGGCGAAGAGCAACATCCACAGGTCCCGGCCGGGCGCCCAGCCTTCCAAGGCCTGTTCGCGGAAGCGCGCCGCGACGTTGCGGCGCACGGCGTGGCCCTTGTAGCGGTGGATGCGGCCCTCACGCTGCTCCAGGTCCACCGGGTTGCTCGGCAAATTCCAGTGCACCAGCCGGTGGCACCAGGGGTGAAAGTCCAATCCCTCTTGGCCGATGGAGGTGCTGGTGAGCACGAAGGGGCGGAAGGGGCTGTTGAAGGCGGCCCGGACCTCGTCCTGACTGAGCCGCCCCTCCTCGGTGCGCTGGTCGCCGAAGCGCTGGGCGAAGACGGTGCGGATGCGCAGCTCCGACCAGGCCACGCCGCCCCGGCCATCGCACTCCGGGAACTGGACGTGAACGCGCGACGGACGCGGCTCGATATGGGCGGCGAGCTCCTCGGCACAGCTGCGGGCCACCGCCTCCGCCGAGGCGCCCTCGGCCCAGCCGTGCTGCTCCCAGGCCAAGTGCCAGGCCTCGTCCAGGACCGCCTGGAGGTTGCCGGCCACGGCGTACTGCATCACGCGCCGCCAGTAGGCGCCACCCTCCTCACCGCCCCCGCGGCCGTAGAGCTGATGCAGCAGCCCGATGACCGGGGGCCGGTTGAACAGACGCCAGAACGCCATGGCGATCCGGGCCGCCAGGGCGCGGCGGGTAACGTCGTCCAGCCCGGCGCTGCCTAGCGTCCGGGCCGCCACCACTCCCGGGGCGCCGAGCGCCAGGTCCGTGACCAGGTCCACCAGGCCCTCCGGCTGGCGGCCCAGCGAGGCGGTATCGAGCGTCAGCAGGTCCTCGAGGTAGTCGGGGAAGCTCTCCGCCTTGGGCCGCGCCACGTCGTCCGCCCGGGCCGAGCGCCAGTGCTCCAGGAACGCCCGCAGCCCCGGATCGAGGAGCAGCGGCGCCATGTACTGCCAGCGGGGATCCTCCGGCGCCTCCGGATCCCCCACGTCCGCCACCTCGGCCAGCAACTCCGCGACCCGTTCCCGCGCCCACGCTCGTGCATCCCGGCCCGCCAGCGCAGAGAGCGGGTGCACCGCGTCTGCCAGCCGCGTGCTAGGCAGCAGCAGCAACAGCAGCCGGTGGCGGCGCCGGATCTCCTCCTTCGCCGGCAGCTGCAGGAGCTCCTTGGGCTGGTCCTCGTAAGCGGTGCTCTGCCCGGTGAGCATCCGCCGCTCCGCCTCGTAGCTGAGCACGGCGCTGACCACATCGGGAACGAAGTGCCAGGCCGAGAAGAGCAGCGTCTTGGTCCGCTCCTCCTGCCCCGCGAAGGGTCCGTCCAGCGGCCAGTACGGCAGGGAGGGCGGCATCCACAGCAGCCGCCAGAGCCCGGTATCCAGCTGCTCCCGGACCACCTCCCTCAGCTTGGCGTGACCCGGGTCCAGCTGCTCCCAGGAGCGCAGGTCCTCACGGTCGAGGAAGGCGTCGGCGTACCGCGCCAGCACCTCCCGGAGCGCCTCCGGGTCCTGGTCCTGGGCGGTCCGGACCTGCTCGTTGACCTGGTAGCCCTGCATGAAATGCGGCAGGTAGGGGGCCGCCTTCCAGTAGGTCATGGGATCGCGCGCCCCGGCGGAGCGGAACCAGGCCTCGGCGGCCAGGTACTGGCGAACGTCCACAGGCTGGATCTCCAGCTGTCCGCCACCGGAGGAGGCGATCATGGCATCGGCGTCGGCGCTGCCGGCCACCCGCTCGGTGCGCGCCATGATCGCCTTCAGATGCCCCTCCACGGCCGCTCGGGCGCTGGGCACATCGTGGCCCTGACCGGCGGCGGCGCGGCGCAGCTCGGTGCTGAACCGGCCCAGCGCCTCCCGGAGCGCCACCACGCGCCGCTCGTCGTAGTCGAGGAGGAAGCGCGTGGTGGCCAGGAAGTCGGCGTAGTGGTCCTCGCCCTCCGCCTCCGGATCGCGGGTGTAGAACTTGTACGGCGTGGCCGACAGGAGTAGGGTCCGCACCGGCCGGCCGGAGGCCTGGCGCGTCTGCAGCAGCCGCCAGGCGAGCGCGGTGGCCTGCGAGCGGCCGGCCTCGTCCTGGTTGACCAGGTCCTTGAAGCGCTGGAACTCGTCGAGGATGACCAGGTCCGGCTCCAGGGCCTCGATGCAGACCTCCGCCAGGCGGTAGCGCAGGCGCCCGATGAGGCGGTTGCGGGCCTGGCGCGCCTCCTGCGGATAGGCGTCGAGCGCCTGCAGGAACCAGCGCTCGATGGCCGCCTCCAGCTCGCCGAGCAGCGCCGGATCCTCCCTCAGGCGCTCCTGGAAGCGCCGGGTGATCTCCGGCTCCAGCGGCAGCGGCTCCGCCAGCATCCCCCGCCAGCGCCCCGCATCCTGGATCCAGCCCTGGAGCAGGTTCATCAGCCCCTCCCGCCGCGCCACCAGCCGGTCGAGGAGCTGGAAGAGGACCTTGCGCTCCTCCGCCTTGCCGGCGGCATCGCCCATGTTGAAGGACGTCCCCGGCGTGAAGCTGATGAAGTTGACCTTGCGGGCCGCCAGCCCCCCGCCCTGCGCGCCGCCGGCCAGCTCGGTGGCGAGCATGGTCAGCCGCGTGGGCCGGGCCTGGGCGTCCTCGGCCTCGCCGGTCACCTGGAGCTTGGGGAGATTGGAGCGGCCGATGTTCTGGTTGCTGCAAATGTAGAGGACATCGATGCGCTCCTGCCGGTCCCACAGATGATCCAGGGCCCGGGCGACGATGCCGCGCGCCACCAGCGTCTTGCCCAGGCCCACCTCGTCGGCGACGAGGAAGCGGTGGGTGCTGTCCGGCGCCGTGAACAGCCGCTGGAAGGCGTGCTCCACGGTGCGGCGCTGGAAGGTCTTGAGGGGCGCGATGATGGCCTCCGGATCCGGGCGGGTCATCGCCGGGCCTCCCCCTGCAGCGCCTCATCCACGGCCCGCCAGATGGCCCGGACCTGCTCCGGCACCACCGCGCGGCCCTCCTCGTCCGCCATCAGGTCGGTGATCACGTGCCGGACGACGTCCAGCCGCTCCGGATCCCGGGCCGCGGTGCGCAGCAGATCCTCCAGCAGGGTCTCCGCCTCCAGCGCCCGGCCCCGCCCCAGGGAATCGGGATCCGCCGTAGCGCCCTCCCCGACCCCCTCCATGAGCTCGTCCAGGCCGCCGAGCAGGGCGCGGAGGAAGGCGAGGAGGCGCTCCGGGGTGTTGATCACGGTGCGCAGGATGCGGCGCATACGCTCCTCCGGCAGGCCGTGGGCCGGGAGCTTGGCCACCCCGGTGACCGGATCGGCGCCCTCTTCGCCCCGCAGCCGGAAGGCGACGAAGGCGGTCAGCCGCTCCAGCGGCAGGGTCCACGCCGGCTCCGCGGGCCAGGTGCGGGCCTGCTCCAAGGGCAGCGTGACCGGCCAGAGGTCGATGGCCACACCCTCTGGCTCGGGCAGCTCCCCGGCCAACCGCCAGCGCCACTCAGAACCATAGGCCTCGCAGTGGACCGCCAGGTCCGCCTGGAGCAGCTCATCCCGGGCACGCTCCAGGGCCCGTCGCGCCTCGGCCTCGCCGTCCGCCGGCGCCTCCCCGGGCTCGTACGGGGTGCAGAGCTTGTCGAGGCCCGCGCGGAAGCGGTCGATGCCCACGCCGTGCTCGGCCTCGGCGGAGCCGGCCTCCCCGGCCAGGCTGGCCAGGACCTCGACATTGCGGCCGCTGAGGGCGGCGTGGGTGAGGTTCGCGGAGCCGACCCACCAGTGGGCGCGGCCGCCACGCTCGGCGGCGATGAGCTTGGCGTGGAGCCCGGCGGGCCGGCGGCCTGTGTCCTCCTGCGGCTCCTCCAGGGCCGTCTCCTGGAGGACCTGGACGTCCTCCCAAGGCGCCAGGGTGCCCTCGGGCAGCGCGTCCAGGGCCTCGTCGCAGCCGATCAGGGCCAGCGAGCCGGCGCCGCTCGCCGCCAGGGTGTCGAGGCCATGCCGGTCCACGAACGGCGCTACGGCGAGCACGCGGTCGGCCTCGGTGACCGGCCGCCACGGCGCCCCACCCGGGCCCCCGAGGCCGAGGACATGGAAGTTGATGGCGCCATCAAAGCCCTCCGGCGCCGGGAAGCGGGTGCGGCCCAGCTCCTCGGCGAGGCTCGCCTGGCCCTCCGTCAGCGGGCGCGCGAGCGGCTGGACCGCCAGCCCTGGCAGATCGCGGACCAGCGCAGCGAGGGGCTCCGAGCCCGGCTCGGCCTCCGCCCCCGGCTCGGCCTCGCTGACCAGGGCGACGTCCCAGGAGCGGTCGAAGGTGAGGTTGCGGGAGGCGACGGCGACACGCAGCAGGACCCGGCCGTCCTGCTCCCCGGTGAAACGCGCCACCCACACCTTGGGGTGGAAGACGCCCTGGCCCGGGGCGCGCACCGGGTGGACGCTGGCCTCCAGGGCGGCGTAGAGCTCGCGCTGCACCCGTGGCAGGGCGATGCCGGACGCGTCGACGAAGACCTGCACCCGGCCGGAGGCCTCGCGCAGCGCCTCGAGGAGCAGCAGCGGATCCTCCAGCAGCTCCTCCACGCCCCGGTCGGACTGCGCCAGCACGGCCAGCGGCAGCGCCAGGACCACCTCCAGGTCCAGGCTGTAGCTGGTCAGCACCGTGCGGTCCAGGGTGTAGCCGGCGGGCGGGCGCAGGACCTCGGTGGCCACCTGGCGGGCATCGGGCGAGAGCATCAGCGCCCCAGCCCCTCGTGGAGATCCGCCAGCAGCCTGCGGACGTCGGGCCAGCGATAATCGAGCCGGCCCAGGCCGGCGCTGCCCCGCCACTGGTCCAGGCGGTTGGTGTTGACGACCCGGGCCCGTGGCCCCTTGAGCGCCCGCTCGCGCGAGGCGATAAGCTCCCGGAGCCGCTGGCTGTCCGCAACCGCCGCCGCGCCGTGGCTGTTGATGACCTCGGACCAACTCTCGACGAAGCGCCTGAGAGGCTGCCGGAGGACGACCCGGTGCCGGGCGGCCAGCGCCCACAGCGCCTGGGGGTCGAACGGCGTCTCCTCGGCCTCCTGGCCGGCCCACACCGCCAAGCGTTCGCGGTAGGTGTCGATGTGGCCCTGGTCCACGCCCTGGGGATCGCCGTGGCGGTCCCGCCGGAGCTCGGCGAGCTGGAGGTTGTAGAGCAGCGTGGCCCCCTCCATGTGCAGGGAGAAGCGGCGCGCCGCCGCCACCAGCTGCTGCAGGTGCTCGGGCGCCTGGCCCACCTCTGGCACTTCCCATAAAAATTGGGTGTCGACGAGCCCGGCGTTGCCCTCACGGGCGAGATAGGCCAGCAGGCTATCGGGGACGGCGCACTCGATGCGGTCCCGCAGGAACGCCGCCTCCTCGCCGGTCAGGGCGAACGTGGTGGCCTGGAGCCAGTCCTCGGGCGGCTCGGGCAGCTGCGGGTGCCAGGTGCGGACCGGCTCCTCCGCCTCCAGGGGCTCGTCCGCCGTGCGCTCGCGGCGACCGGCCAGCCTGTGGAAGTGATGGTGGTACCACCCCTGGCTTTGGCGGGGGCAGAAGAGGCCCCACCGCGCCAGCGCCGACCAGTACGCCTGGCTCGGCAGGCGGGCCAGCCGCTCCCGGGCGTGGCCGCCGATGACACCCTCCTCCTCCCCGCCGCTGCGGAGCGCGTCGATGACGCGGATCTCCTGCTCGCGCGCCTCGGCGTCAATGTCCTGGACCTGCCGGTGCCGCGCCTCGAGCCGCCGATAGACCCACGGGATGAAGAGCACGTAGCGCAGCCGCGTGTGCAGCGTGGACGTGCCGGGGAACAGCGTATCCGAGAAGAAGTCCCGGACGGTGCCCAAGCCCAGCTCGTCCACGGTGCCTTGCTCCTCAAAGAGGTCGAGGATCTGCCGGACCTGATTACGGTCGGTGCTGGTGAGGTCGAGCCAGGTGAGGGTGGCCGCAACTGGACTCATGAGCAATTCCCCAGGGTCATCCTATGACCATCGAACGCAATTGTATCCCTTTGCCTCTCCGGTGCCGCCTAACGGAAGTAGTGCGCCGATCCTCCGCACCCCGTTTGGCCTGGACACCTCCCCCGGGGGTATAGTCAGGGCGCCCTGAGCCTTTGACTGCCCCCGCCTGGACCAAGACGGAGGTGTCAGATGAGCAACAAGAAGGCCAAGAGCAAC
>NZ_NHSN01000034.1 GCF_016653405.1 Halorhodospira halophila | reverse complement strand
GCTGGAGGAGCGTGGCGGGGCGGGGTAACCCGACCGGAGGCGCCGGCCGGCGCCCCCGGGTGCAGGGGGGTGCGGCTAGAAGGAGCGGGACACGGTGAAGGCCACCTGGGTCTCGTCGTCGTCTTCATCCGCCGCGTCGGAGCTGTTGTAGGTGCCCACCAGGCTGAGATCGAGCGTGCCGTACTCGTAACCGACGCCCAGGGCGGCATCGGCGCCGTCCAGGTTGGTGTCGGAGTCGATCACCAGGTAGCCGAGGTGGGCCATGGCGTAGAAGCCGGCGGCCAGCGGCGTCATCCAGTTGGTCTCCAGATAGACGGAGCTCTCGTCTTCGTCAAAATAATCGTCGGAGACGTGGACGTAGAAGTCCGCCTCCACCTCGCCGAAGGCAGTGCCGGCGCCGGCGTAGGCTTCTACCGTGTTGGAGTCGGAGTCGTCCGGATAGGTGTAGAAGGTCAGCCCCACATCACCCCAGATATCCGGGGTCAGGTCGAAGCCGAAGCCGCCGTAGAAATCCAGCTCCAGTGGGCCCCTGGCGTCCTGTGGCTGCAGGCTCGACGCCCAGGTGCCGACGTACGCCCCGGAGGCGTGGTCTAGGTCGAAGCCACCCTGGACGGCCGGCTCCTCGTCGCTCTCGGAGAAGCCGCGGAAGAGGTAGTTGGAGGTGATCGCCACGTTGGAGGAGAGGCTCCAGCCGGCGCCGATCTCCTCGGCCTGGGCGTTGGCGGAGAGGCCGAGGAGCAGGCCGCCGGCGGCGACTAGCGGGAAAGGCTTTTTCATGGTCGGGCACCTTATGCTGTATCCGTGGGTCAGGGGCGGCCACCGCCACGGGCGGCGCGCGCCGGGTTCTCATGCAGGGGGTGTGCCAGGTCGGGCCGTGTTAGATGGAACAAGGGGTTAAGCGGGAGGTCGGGTGCCGCGCCCGCGCGCGGCGGCGTGCCTGCACCAGGAGCGGACGGCGCGCGCACCGAAGGGGTGCGCGCGTTGTGCGTGGTTGCAGCCGGGCCCGACCGGCAGGAAGAATAGCCTCTTTTCGAAACGGACGACGCGAGGGGGTAGGAATGCACCAGGTGTTGCTGTCGACGCACGCGCTGGCCGCCGTGGTCAGTCTCGGTCTGTTTATCGCCCGGGGGATCCTGATGTTCCGTGGCTCTGCAGCGCTCGAGAACAAGGTCCTGCGGGTGGCGCCGCAGGTCGCCGACACCGTGCTGCTGCTGACGGCAGTGGTGCTGATGGTGATGATCGCCCAGTACCCCTTCGTCGACGGCTGGCTCACCGTCAAGCTGCTCGGACTGATCGCCTACATCGTCCTCGGGGTGATCGCCCTGCGCCGAGGCCGCACCCGGCAGATCCGCATGGCGGCGTTCATCGGCGGCATCGCCGTCTTCGGCTACCTCTACCTCTACAGCATCACCCGCGAGCCGCTGCTGATCGTCGGCCTGGGCTGATCCGGATGGCCCCGGGCGCTGCTATAGTGTCCGGGGCAGCGAACGGAGCCGGATCATGCGTCTAACCCGACACAGCGACTACGCCCTGCGGGTCCTGCTCGCCCTTGGGGCGGCACAGGGCGAGCTGGTCACCATTGGCGCGATCGCGGAGCGCTTTGACATCTCGCGCAACCACCTGATGAAGGTGGTCAACCGGCTGGCTGCCCACGGCTTCGTGGAGACCGTCCGCGGCAAGCGTGGGGGGATCCGGTTGGCCCGCCCGCCGGAGGCGATCGCCCTGGGTGAGCTGCTGCGGCGCACCGAGGAGGACTTCACCCTGGTGGAGTGCTTCCGGGACGAGGATCAGCGCTGCCGGATCGAGGGCAACTGCGCCGTGCGCGCCGTACTCGACGAGGCGCTGCACGCCTTCCTGGCGGTGCTGGATCGCTACACCCTGGCCGATCTGCTGCACAACCGCGGCGCCCTGGCCGTGGACCTCGATCTGATCGACCGCCGTGCGGCGGAGACCGGCTGAACGCAGCCCGGGGCTGTCGGGTCAAAGACAGGGAAGGGATTGGAGCGGGTGATGGGAATCGAACCCACATCGCCAGCGTGGGAAGCTGGAGCTCTACCATTGAGCTACACCCGCTGCGGACAGATGAAATCATAGCGCTGCACGGCGCCGAGGACAACCGGTGCCGCAGTGCCGCAACCGCGTTAGACTATCCGCGATGAGTACAGCAACCAGCATACAGATCCAGGTCAACGGCGAGGGCATGACCCTCCCCGCCGGCGCCAGCTGCGCCGATGTTCTGCAGCGGCTCGGCATCAGCGAGCAGCAGCGTCTGGCGGTGGAGGTTAACGAGACCATCGTCCCCCGCAGCCAGCTCGGTGATCACCAGCTGGCCGATGGCGACCGCGTGGAGGTCATCCAGGCCATCGGCGGCGGCTGACCCGGTTCCCCTCAAAGCACGGAGTTCAAGACAAAGATGGCGGATCGCGATCCCCTGGTCATCGCCGGGCGCGAGTATCACTCGCGCCTGCTGGTCGGTACCGGCAAGTACCGCGACATGGAGCAGGCCCGTGCGGCCATCGAGGCAAGTGGCGCCGAGATCGTCACCATCGCCCTGCGCCGCAGCAACATCGGCCAGAACCCGGACGAGCCCAACCTGCTCGAGGCCGTGCCGCCGGATCGCTACACCATCCTGCCCAACACCGCCGGCTGCTATACGGTGAAGGACGCGGTGCGCACCTGCCGCCTGGCCCGCGAACTGCTCGACGGTCACAACCTGGTCAAGCTGGAGGTGATCGGCGACGAGCGCACCCTCTACCCGGACGTCCCCGGAACCCTCGAGGCCGCCGAGCAGCTGGTGGCCGAGGGCTTCGAGGTCATGGCCTACACCAGCGACGACCCGATCACCGCCAAGCGGCTCGAGGAGATCGGCTGCGTCGCCGTGATGCCCCTGGCCGCGCCGATCGGCTCCGGGCTCGGCATCCAGAACCGCTACAACATCCTGGAGATCGTCGACCGCCTGGAGGTTCCGGTCCTGGTGGACGCCGGCGTGGGCACCGCCTCCGACGTGGCCGTCGCCATGGAACTCGGCTGTGACGCCGTGCTGCTCAACACCGCCATCGCCGGCGCGCGGGATCCGGTGCTCATGGCCTCGGCCATGCGCAAGGGCGTGGAGGCCGGGCGCGAGGCCTACCGCGCCGGCCGTATCCCGAAACGGCGTTACGCTGCCGCGTCGTCGCCTGAGGAAGGGACCTTCTTCGAGTGAGCCAGCTGCGACTGACCCGCACCTTCGTCCGTCGCAAGGGGCGCCTGACGCAGGGGCAGCAGCGCGCGCTGGAGCAGCTGTGGCCGGGCTTCGGCATCGATGTGCCGGAGCAGGGCGTTCTCGACCTCGACGGGCTCTTCGGCCGCACGGCGCCACGCGTCCTGGATATCGGCTTCGGCGACGGCGAGGCCCTGGTGGAGATGGCTGCCGCCGATCCCGGGCGCGACTATCTGGGCGTCGAGGTCCACCGCCCGGGGGTGGGCCACTGCCTGCTTTGCGCCGAGCAAGCGCAAGTGGAGAACCTGCGCGTGGCCACCGTGGACGCCGTGGAGCTGGTCCGCCACCACCTCCCGCCGCGGAGTCTGGCGGCGGTGCACATCTTCTTCCCCGACCCTTGGCCGAAGAAGCGCCACCACAAGCGGCGGATCGTCCAGCCGGCTTTCCTCGATCTGCTGGCCGAGCGGCTGGTACCCGGCGGTACCCTGCATCTGGCCACTGACTGGGCCGACTACGCCGAGTGGATGCTCGATACCGTCGAGCCCGACGAGCGCTTCGAGAACACCTGCGGCCCGCGGGCCTTCATCCCGCCCCCGCCGCCTCGCCCGCAGACCAAGTTCGAGCGGCGCGGTCTGCGCAAGGGGCACCAGGTCCACGACCTGATCTATCGCCTCCGGCCCGCCGACGCCGGATAGGCGGGGGCGGGCGGCGGATTAC
>NZ_NHSN01000033.1 GCF_016653405.1 Halorhodospira halophila | reverse complement strand
GATTACCCGCGGGAGGGGGCCGGGTCGTCGCTGAGTCCGCTCTGGCGTAGCAGCGGTTCGATGCTCGGCGGCCGGCCGCGGAAGCCCTGGAACAGCTCCCGGGCCGGGGCCGCACCGCCCATCTCCAGGATGTTCTCGGCCAGCGACTGGCCCACGCTGCGCTCGAGCAGCCCCTCCTCGCGAAAGCGCTCGAAGGCGTCCGCGGAGAGCACCTCCGCCCACTTGTAGCTGTAGTAGCCGGCGGCGTACCCGCCGGCGAAGATGTGCGCGAAGCTGTGCGGGAAGCGCTGCCAGGCCGGCGGGTGGACCACCGCCACGCGCCGGCGGACATCCTCAAGGGTGCTCAGGATGCCGGCCGCCTCCGGGGCGTCCCGGCGCTGGTGGAGTTCCAGATCGAACAGTGAGAACTCCAGTTGGCGGAGCATCTGCAGCCCGGCCTGGAAGTCGCGGGAGGCCCGCAGCCGTTCGAACAGTGGCTGCGGGAGTGGCTCGCCGGTCTGGTGGTGAGCGGCCAGCAGATCCAGCCCCTCGCGTTCCCAGCACCAATTCTCCAGCAGCTGGCTGGGCAGCTCGACCGCATCCCACTCGACCCCGTGGATCCCCGCCACCGGGCGCCAGTCTTGGCGGGTGAGCAGGTGGTGCAGGGTGTGGCCGAACTCGTGGAACAGGGTGACCACCTCGTCGTGGGTCAGCAGCGCTGGCTCACCCTCGGCGGTGGGCATGAAGTTGCAGGTCAGGAAGGCCACCGGGGGCTGAACGCCGTCGCCGCGGCGGCGCCGGCTGCAGCACTCGCCCATCCAGGCGCCGCTGCGCTTGCCCGTGCGTGCGTAGAGGTCGGCGTAGAGGCCGCCGCGCGCGGCCCCGTCGGCATCGAGCAGCTCGTAATAGCGGACATCCGGGTGCCAGCTCTCGACGTCGTTGCGGAGCCGGAAGCGGACCCCGAACAACCGCTCGGCGATCGTGAACAGCCCCTCGACCACGTGCTCGGCCGGGAAGTACGGGCGCAGCGTCTCGTCGGAGAGCTGGAAGCGCTCCTCGCGGAGCCGCTCGCTGTAGTAGGGGACGTCCCAGACCTCCAGGTGATCGATCCCGTCGCGCTCGTAGGCGAAGCGCTGCAGCTCGTCGAACTCGTCCTGGGCGCGTGGGCGGGCGCGCTCGGCCAGATCGGTGAGGAAGCCGTGCACCTCCTCGGGGGAGTCGGCCATGCGCCGTGCCAGGGCCTGGTGGGCGTAGCTGGGGTAGCCAAGCAGATCGGCCTGCTCGGCGCGCAGGCGCAGGATCTCCTCCATCACCGGGGTGTTGTCGTAGTGCGCGGCGTGGGGGCCGGCGTCGGAGGCCCGTGTGGCGTGGGCGGTGTAGACCTCGCGGCGCAGTTCGCGGTCCTCGGCGTGCTGTAGCACGGCCAGCACGCTGGGCATCTGCAGGGTCAGGCGGTAGCCACTGACGCCGGCCTCGGTCGCCGCCTGGCGGGCCATGGAGCGGGCCGAGCCGGGCAATCCGGCCAGTGCCGCCTCGTCCACGTCCAGGTGCCAGGCCTGGGTGGCGTCGAGCACGTTCTCCTGAAAGCGGGCACCGAGCTCGGCCAGGCGCTGTGCGTTGGCCCGGAACCGGCTGCGTGCCGGCTCTTCGAGCCCCACACCGGCGAGTTCCAGATCGCGCAGGGTGTCGGCGATCACCTTGCGCTGCGCTGGATCCAGGCCCAGCGCAGCGGCGCGTTCCGAGAGATCGTGGATCGCCCGGTAGAGCCGCGGATCCTGGCCCTGCTCGGCGTAGTGCGCGCTGAGTGCCGGGAGGGCGGCGTTGTAGGCCTGGCGCAGCTCCGGCGAATCGGCCACGGCGTGCAGGTGGGCGACCGGTGCCCAGACCCGGGCCAGCCGGTCGTCGGCCTCCTCCAGGGGCAGCATCAGGCCCTCCCAAGTGTAGGGCGGGCCGGCTGCTAGGGCCGTCTCGAGGGCCTCGCGGCTGCCCTCGATGAGGGTCTCCACAGCGGGTTCGACATGCTCGGCGCGGATGCGTGGAAACGGCGGCAGCAAGTGATCGTCAAGCAGCGGGTTTTGCGACATATCACCACCTCAGCAGCGGACGCGTTACACTCTAGCACGCGTGCGGCGAACGATCCCTGCACCGGATCCGGGGGAGCGGGGGGTTCGCCCGATGCCGGTTTTCGAGGAGGGTCCATGACGGACGAGTACGATCTGATCGTCATCGGTGGCGGCAGCGGTGGCATGGCCACGGCGCGTCGCGCTGCGGCTCACGGGGCCCGCGTGGCCATGGTCGAGCGCGACCGGCTCGGTGGCACCTGCGTCAATGTCGGCTGCGTGCCCAAGAAGGTCATGTGGTACGCCAGCGAGACGGCCGCCGCGCTCGAGCGCGCCGCCGACTTCGGCTTCAGCCTGGGGCAGGCCCCCGGCTTCGACTGGGCGGCCCTGTGCCGGGCCCGCGACGCCTATGTCGAGCGGCTCAACGGGATCTACGCCACCAACGTCGAGCGTGCCGGGATCGAGCTCTACCGGGGAACCGGGCAGCTGCGTGACGCCCACACCGTCGAGGTGGACGGCCGGGCCCTGCACGGGCGCTACATCCTCCTCGCCCCCGGCGGGCGGCCGAGCCGGCCGGAGATCCCCGGGGCCGAGCACGGCATCGACTCCGACGGTTTCTTTCAACTCCGTGAGCAGCCCCGTCGGGCCGTGGTCGTCGGGGCCGGCTACATCGCCGTGGAGCTGGCCGGCGTGCTGCACCACCTGGGCACCGAGACCACGCTGACCGTGCGTCGGGATGGTCCCCTGCGCGGCTTCGACCCGCTGCTGCGCGAGGCCCTGGCCGAGAGCCTGGAGGTGGACGGCTTCGACCTGCGCACCCACTTCGTCCCCGCCGCCTGCGAGCGCCAGGCGGACGGCAGGCACACCCTGGTGGCCGAGGACGGCCGGCGCATCGAGGGCGTCGATACCGTCATCTGGGCCATCGGCCGCGACGCCGCCACCGGCGGCCTGGGTCTTGAGCGTGCCGGTATCACCCCACGGGCCGACGGCACCATCCCGGTGGACGACTACCAGCGCACCGAGGTGGATTCGGTGCTGGCCGTGGGTGATGTCACCGGCAACGACTTCCCACTCACCCCGGTGGCCATCGCCGCCGGGCGGCGCCTGGCCGATCGGCTCTTTGCCGGCCGGAGCGATAGCCGCCTGGATTACCGGGATATCCCGTCGGTGGTCTTCACCCACCCGCCGCTGGGTACCGTGGGCATGACCGAGCCGGAGGCCGAGGCCGCCTACGGCGCCGACCAGGTCACCTGCCACCAGACCCGCTTCTTCCCCATGAACTACGCCCTGGCCCCCCAAGAGGTGAAGCGGCGCACGGCCATGAAGCTGGTGACCGTCGGTGCCGAGCAGCGGGTGGTCGGTGTGCACCTCTTCGGCGAGGGCGCCGACGAGATGCTCCAGGGCTTCGCCGTGGCGGTGCGCATGGGGGCGACCAAGGCCGATTTCGACAACACGGTGGCCATTCACCCCACCAGCGCCGAGGAACTGGTGACCCTGTAATCAAACGGGAGCCGACATGATCCGCGAATTCGGAGGCATCCGCCCGCAGCTCGGTCCCGGGGCCTGGGTCGATGCCACGGCCCTGGTCATCGGCGACGTGACCCTCGAGGAGGAGGTCTCGGTCTGGCCCACGGCCGTCCTGCGCGGGGACGTCCACCGCATCGAGGTCGGTGCGCGCACCAACATCCAGGACGGCGCGGTGGTCCATGTGGGCCACGACGGTCCCTACTGCCCCGGCGGCTTCCCGGCGCTGATCGGGGCCGAGGTGACGGTGGGCCACAAGGCGGTGATCCACGCCTGCCGCGTGGGCGATCATTGCCTGGTGGGGATCGGCTCGGTGATCCTCGATGGGGCCGTGGTCGGCGCCGAGAGCATCATCGGGGCCGGCGCCCTGGTGCCGCCGGGCAAGGAGCTGCCCGGGGGCTACCTCTACCTGGGCAACCCGGCCAAGCCGGTGCGCGAGCTGACCGACGCCGAGCGCGAGCACCTGCGCTACTCCGCCAACCACTACGTGGGCCTGAAAGAGCGACACCGCGGCAGCGCCTAGGCGCCGCGCGGTGTCCGTTCATCCCGTGGCCCGGCGGAGCCGGGCTCCGGCGCCCACGGGCTAGCCGAGCAGCCCGAGGCTGTTGGCGAAGACCACCAGGATCGCTGCCGGCACGATGTAGCGCACCAGCACCAGCCAGGTCCGGTACAGCCACCCGGGCAGCGCCAGCTCCTGGCCGGTGACGCTGCGCGGCAGCACCCAGCCGGCGAACACCGCCATCAGCAGACCGCCGAGCGGCAGCATGATGCTGGTGGAGAGGTACTCGGCCAGCTCCTGGAAGTTCAGCCCGGCGATGGTGAACCCGGCCCAGACGTTGAATGCCAGCAGCGAGCCGATGCCCACCAGCCAGGCCGCGGCAGCCACCGCTGCGGCCGCCTTGGGCCGCCTCCAGCCGCGCGTCTCCACCAAGTAGGCGGTGGCCGGCTCCATGATGGAGATCGCCGAGGTGAGCGCGGCGAAGGAGAGCAGCAGGAAGAACAGCGTGCCGAACAGCGCGCCCAGCGGCATCTGCCCGAAGCCGTAGGAGAGGGTCACGAAGACCAGGCCCGGCCCACTGTCCGGATCGAGCCCGGCGGCCAGCACGATGGGGAAGATGGCCAGACCGGCGAGCAGCGCGATGACCGTGTCGGCGCCGGCGATCAGCCCGCTGTTGCCGGGGATCGAGGAGCGCTTGGACAGATACGAGCCGTAGGCCATGATCGCGCCAAGCCCTAGGCTGAGGGTGAAGAAGGCCTGGCCCATCGCCACCAGCACCGCATCGCCGCCGATGGCGCTGAAGTCCGGCGAGAACATGAAGTCCATCGCCTCGACGAACGCCCCGGCGCCCATGCCGTAACCGACCATCACCAGCAGCAGCAGGAAGAGGATCGGCATGAGCAGGCGCACCGCGCGCTCCAGGCCGTTCTGCACCCCGCGCAGGACGATGTAGGCGGTGGCCCCCATGAACAGGGTGTGCCAGAAGAGCATCTGCCACGGGCTGGCCAGCAGGTTGCCGAACACCTCCTCCACCTGGCTGGTCTCGGCGCCGGTGAAGGTGCCGGTGGCGGTGTAGGGGACGTAGGCGAGCGACCAGCCCGCCACCACCGAGTAGAAGGAGAGCACCAGGAAGCCGGCGCAGACCCCCAGCCAGCCAAGGATCTGCCACCAGCGTCCGCCGCCGTACTCGGCGGGCAGGGCGCGCATGGTGTTGATGGGGCTCTGGCGGCCGCGGCGGCCGATGAGGATCTCGGCCATCATCACCGGGATGCCGATGGCGAGGATGCAGGCCAGGTAGATCAGGATGAAGGCGCCGCCGCCGTACTCACCGACGACGTAGGGGAAGCGCCAGATGTTGCCCAGGCCCACGGCGGAGCCGGTTGCCGCCAGAATGAAGGCCCACCGCGATCCCCACTCTCCATGGATCGACTGCCGCAAATCCGTCATGGCCATGCTCCCCGTCGGAACTTGACGCGGGAGCGTAATACAGTTCCGCGGGCGGCAACAAACCCCTGCGCGTTATGCCGCAGGCAGCCGGACTGCCTCGGGCAGGCCCAGCTCCATGGCGATGGGCAGGTGGTCCGAGAGGGGATATTCCAGCACGCGGGCCCGCTGCACCCGGAGCGTGGAGCTGATCAGGATGTGATCGATGTTGTGGCGCGGGCGCCAGCTGGGGAAGGTGTGCAGCCCGTGGATGGGCTCGGAGAGGTCGGTGCGCCGCCCCAGGCGGTCGAGCTCCGGGCTGTCCGTCCGGCAGTTCAGGTCGCCCATGACGATCACGTGCCGGTGGGCGTTGACCAGCTCGGCCAGGAAGTCCATCTGCCGGATCCGGGTCCGCCGGCCCAGGGCCATGTGCACCTGGATGACATTCAGCGCCTCGCTGCCCGCGCCGAAACGGATCTGCAGTGCCCCGCGCCCGGGGATCAGCCCGGGCAGGCGGTGCTCACGGATCTCCGCCGGGCGGTAGCGGGCCAGCAGGCCGTTGCTCTGCTGTGCCAGGCGACCCATGTTGCGGTTGGTCTGGATGTACCAGTAGGGGAAATCCGCCTTGTAGGCCAGGTGCTCCACCTGGTTCATGAAGCCCGTGCGGAAGCTGCCGGCGTCCACCTCCTGCAGCCCGACCAGGTCGTAGGGCTCGATCCAGCCGCCGATGCGCTCGAGGTTCATCTGCCGCTGCCGGTCGGGCAGCACGTGCTTCCAGCCCCGCGTGAAGTAGTGGTGGTAGCGCGAGGTGGCGATGGCGTTCTGGATATTGTAGCTGACCACCCGGATGGTGGCCGGCGCCTCGGGCGAGAGCGTCGGGTGGAGGGTGGCGTAGACGCCCTCGCGCAGACGGTAGGAGATGTTGGTCATGGGTGCCGAAGCCTCGGGCGACGGAGTGGCGTCGTTCCTGCCGGGTATAAAAAAACCCGCCTACCCCCGCGGATGCGGGGGAGAGGCGGGCTTATCCGTGACCTGGTCGGGACAGCGAGGCGTTGCGATCACTCGTCGTCGTCGTCGAGGAGCGTCATGCTCGCCATGTAGGCGGAGACGGCCTCGATGTCCTCCTCGGTCATGCGACCGGCCGTGTCGCGCATCATGCGGTTGCGGTCGCTGGCGCGGTCCTCATTCTTGAACGCGGTCAGCGCATCGTTGAGGTAAACCTCCTGCTGACCGGCCACCGCGGCGAACTGGCCACCCTTGATGCCCTCGCCGTTGGGCCCGTGGCAGGAGGCGCAGGAGGGCACGTTCCGCTCGCCGATGCCGCTGTGGTAGATCTCACGGCCCTGCTCGGCCAGCTCCTCGTCCACGTCCTGTGCCGGCGGCGGGTCCTGCTTCTCGAGCCAGGCCGCCACGTTGCGGATGTCCTCATCCGAGAGCTCGGTGGCGTTGGGTGTCATCAGGAGCTCCGGGTCCCAGCGGTTCTCGTCCCGGAAAAGCTCCAGATGGTAGACGATGTAGTCCTTGTGCTGCCCAGCGTGGCTGGGCCACTCGGGGACATCGCTGACACCGGTGACACCGTGGCAGGCCAGACAGACCTCGTTGTTCAGCTGCTCGCCCGCATCCAGGTCGACCTCGGCCTGGGCGGTGGTCGCGCCGAGCGCGAGGGCGGCGACCGTAAAGCCGGTCAGGGTGCGCTTGTGCATGACTTGTGTTCGCTCCGCTAATGGAGTGGGCTTTCCTTGTGCGTACCTTGGACGCAGAACGCTGCCACTTATAGCAGCAGCGTCCGCAAGCGTCAATTTGTCCGGCCACGCGCAGACCGGCGACGATTCGCGCTGCCTATGAAACCATGAAAGGACCGAATCGTGACACAAGAGGCAGGCATGACAGCAGACCGTATCTACCGGCGGGCGCAATTCCGGCTCAGCGCGCCCACCCCGGCGGACCTCGGGCCGGACGAGGGGATCGAGGTGGCCTTCGCCGGGCGCTCCAACGTGGGCAAGTCCAGCGTCCTCAACGCGCTGACCGGCCAGCGCAAGCTGGCACGCACCAGCGGCACCCCGGGGCGGACGCAGACGATCAACTGCTTCGACCTCGACGAGACCCGCCGACTCATCGACCTGCCCGGCTACGGCTACGCCAAGGTGCCCCAGGCGGTGAAGCGGCGCTGGGAGCAGGCCCTGCCCGAGTACCTGCGCAACCGCCAGGCGCTCTACGGCGTGGTGGTGATCATGGATGTCCGCCACGCGCCCACCGAGCTGGACCTGCAGATGCTGCGCTGGTGCGCCGATGCCGGGCTGGTGCTCCACGGGGTGCTGACCAAGGCGGACAAGCTCAAGCGCGGCGCCGCACGCAACCGATTGCAGGCGGTGCAGCGGGCCACCGCCGAGGCCGGCGTCACGCTGCCGAGCGTGCAGCTGTTCTCGGCGCTCAAGGGCGAGGGGATCGATGAGCTGACGGAGGTCCTCGATGCGTGGTTCGCGGTGGGGAACTCTTCGGCGTGACGGATGGTCGCACCTAGTGAGCGTCGCTGATGTGCGGTCCACAACCTCCTCTCTAGCGTGGCGCACACAACCCGGTTCCCCCCAAGGCCGGGTTGGCTGTTGCCCCGGATCCTACCCCCCAGGGTCCGGGGTTTTTTTTGACTAGTCGTGCCGCCGTCCATAAAAAAGGAGGCCCCATCCCTCCTGGATGGGGCCTCCCCATAGAGAGCCCGATAGGGGTTACACGGAGCCTTTACCAGTCAAGCTCCTCATCGCCGGCATCGGCGTCGTCGGCATCCTCGTCCCAGGGATCGATCTCGTCGTCCTGCTCCTCGAACTCGAGGCCGTCGTCGTCGAAGCCGTCATCCTCGAAGCCGTCGTCAGCCGGCTCCTCCCACTGGTCGTCTGCCTCGCCCTCGGTGTCGAACGCCATGGCGGCGGTGGAACCCATACCGACCATCAGGGCCAGGAGACCGGCGATCCAGTGCTTGTGTTGCATACGTGACCTCCGCTTTGGATTGCTTGGGTTGCCCGTCGTGATCAACCTCGATCACTCGCCCACTCACCAAGCACGGTGCGTGCCAACATGACCAAAACCCCTTCCGATCAGTGACCTGCGCGCTTCGTGGGTGGGTCTGGCCCACCGCGTGCAGCGGTCGGATGTCGTCTGAGGGCGACACCGCAAGGTGGGGTAGTGCCGTAACCTGCTGAATTGGGTTGTGACCGGCGTGTCGCCCGGAGGCGACATCTTCTAGAAGCGGAGGACGATGCCGCCGCGCAGTTGCCGTGTCTCGTAGCCCAGCGACAGACCGTCGGGCTCCGGGTCGGTGAGCAGGCCCTCGACCTGTACACCCAACCGGCCCGGGCCGCGGTAGCCGGCGATGACGCCGCCGGTAAAGCCCAGATCGCGGTCTGAGGCGTCGTCTGCCGGCTGGATACTGGTGCGCGTCAGTGCCACGTGCCAGCCGAGGAACCAGGGCGACTCACCGAGCAGTCGCCGCGCCTGGTAATAGATGTCGGTCTGGTTGGCCTGCACCGACGCCCCGCCGGCGCCCTCCGGATGCGAGGCCGTCTGCGTGTAGGCCAGGCCGACCTCGAAGTCCCAGTACCGCCCGCGGTCGTTGATCACGTGGGCGCCATTGGCTAGGGCCAGGGTGTGCGCGGTGCCGGTCTCTGTGCCGTCGGCCACCTCGAGTGTGCCGGTG
The DNA here is from genome assembly GCF_016653405.1 of Halorhodospira halophila. Taxonomy (NCBI): domain Bacteria; kingdom Pseudomonadati; phylum Pseudomonadota; class Gammaproteobacteria; order Chromatiales; family Ectothiorhodospiraceae; genus Halorhodospira; species Halorhodospira halophila. The sequence continues at coordinate 43,653 of NZ_NHSN01000033.1, read as the reverse complement.
GCCACCGCCACCCGCCAGCCGTCGTCCAGCACGCCGCCGTAGGATCGCTCATCCCCGGCGCCGGCCGGGCCGCAGGCCACGAGTAAGCAGACCCAGACGGCTGGCCGCCACCCCCTCATGAGCAGGCTGCCTCTTCGGTCCGCTGCGGCGCCCCGGGGACCAGCATCGGGGTGGCGGATAGGGGCGGGTGCATCCTCATGGGCTGGCGCTCGTGGCAGTGGCACGGTGGATGGGCCGTGGGGCGTTCCGGGTGGACCCCGAGCCTATGCGCGGCAAGTGGCCCGTGCAACCGCAGGCGCCGCGATCAGGCGGGCGAGGCCTGGCCTGGGTACGGGGTCGGTGAGCGGCCCGTTGCTTCGCCGGCCCCTGGCCAGTGCACCGTGAATGTGGTCCCGGCTCCGGGCGTCGAGTCGCAGGCGACCTCGCCGCCGGCTTCCTCCACGTAGCGCCGGACCAGCGCCAGCCCCAGCCCGGTGCCGTCTGTGCGGCTGGTGGCAAAGGGTTCGAACAGCCGCTCGCGCAGCGACGGTGGGATGCCCGGGCCGTCGTCCGTCACCTCCAGAACCAGCGTGCCGCGCTCATCCACACGGGCATCCACCTGCACCCGGCCGCCGGCGGGCACGGCCTGGACGGCGTTGCGCACCAGATTGGCGTAGACGATGCGAAAGCCCCCGGGCAGCTCCACCGGGGCGTCGGCGATCTCCGCGCTCAGGTTCACACCCTTGGTCTGGGCCTCGTTGCGCAGCACCGTCGTCCAGCTCTGCAGGATCTCGGTTAGCGCGCCGCTGCGCCGCTCGCTGCTGCGCCCGCAGCCGAATGCCATGAAATCGTTGACCAGCTCGTGGATGTGATCCAGCGAGCGGAAGATCGCCTCCCGGTCTTCCGTCTCCAGCGGGGCGACCTCGCAGAGCAGGCGCACCGGCACGATGCTGTTCTTGATGTCGTGGGCCAGCTCGGTGGCCATTTCCCCCAGCGTGGATAGGGCCTGGAGCTTCTCCAGATGCTCGTGGAGCCTGCGGTATTCGCTCAGGTCGGTGATCTTGATCAGGATCAGCTCACCCAACACCCGGTAGGAGACCAGGGCGGGGCAATGTCGCCCCTCGAACGGGAGCTCCTGCTCGAAGGTGCCGGACCCGCTGCGCTCGATGCCGTTGCGGATGCGCAGCCATAGCCCGTTGCCGAGGATGTCCGGCACGCTGGCGCCCTGGCAGTCGGCGACCGGGCAGCTGGCGCAGCGCGTGCCGATGGCCGCGTTGCCGTGGCGGATGGTGCCGTGGGCATCGACCAACATGACCATGTCCTCGACACTGTCGAGCAGCCACTGCGAACGCCCCAGCTGGTCCACGGTGTTGAGCAGCTGCCGCTCGACGGTGTCGAGCTCGTCCTCGCCCGGCCTGGGGCGGGGGCTGCCCGGGCAGCGCGCCGGCTGCTCGCCACCGCCCTGGGCGCGCCGTGCGCGGCGGTGGCCCTGCTCGACGATACCGCGCATCCGTGCCCGCCAGCGCGCCGCGATGAGGGCGCCGATGCCGGCGGCCAGCAGCGCACTCAGGCCGACCACCAAGATTGCCAGGCCGCGCACCCGGTCGAACGCCTCGGAGACCACCGCGGCGTCGAGGATCATGCGCGCGTCCGCCCCCTCGACGGCCCGCTCGACGGCGGCCTCGATCATGCCCCGGGCGTAGTGGTCGAACCACAGTGTCAGTGGCAGCGCCACCAGCAGGGTCACCAGCAGGAAGGTGGCACCCAGGCGTACCGCCATGTTGCGCGGCAGCCAGCACCTCACTCCGTCGTCTCCTCCATGGCCTGCAACCGCGCGCGGAGCGTGTTGCGCGAGACGTTCAGGGCCTCGGCCACCCGGCTCTTGTTGCCGTTGTAATGCTTCAGCGCCCGCTGCACGGCACGGCGCTCGATCTCGTTGAGCAGCTCCGGCAGCTCGCCTTGGTGGAGCGCGCGGTCGAGCGCGCCGTCCAGCGCCGCCTCGAAGTCGCCGTCGCCGGTCGGCTCGCCCTGTCCGGTGGCGAGTTCCAGGCTGTCGATCAGCCCGCGTTGCCGCTTGGCCGCGGCCCGGTAGACGGCGTTCTTGAGCTCGCGGACGTTGCCCGGCCAGCCGTGCCCCTGGGCCTGGCGGCGCACCGCCGGGGTGATGCCGTGGATATCCAGGTCCATCTCCTGATTGGCCGACTGGATGAAGGCCTCGATCAGCGACGGGACGTCCTCAAGTCGCTCGCGCAGCGGCGGGATGTGTACCGGGATCTGCGCCAGGCGGTAGTAGAGGTCGCTGCGGAATTGACCCGCGTCCGCGCCGAGGAGCTGGCGGTTGGTGGCGGCGATCACCCGCACATCGGCCTGGCGCGGGGTCGACTCCCCCAGGCGGTAGAAGCGTTTGTCTTCCAGAAAGCGCAGCAGCTTGGCCTGGAAGGCCAGCGGCATGTCGCCGATCTCGTCCAGGAACAGGGTGCCGCCGGTGGCTGCCTCCACCTTGCCCTCGGCGGCCCGGTTGGCGCCGGTAAAGGCGCCGCTGGCGTGACCGAAGAGCTCCGCCTCGAGCAGGCTCTCCGGCATGGCGGTGCAGTTGATGGCCACGAACGGCCCGTGCGCGCGGTGGGAGTGGCGGTGGATGAGTTCCGCCGAGACCTCCTTGCCGACACCGGTCTCGCCGGTGAGCAGGACGTTGAGGTCGTTGGCCGCGGCCACCCCCAACGCCTTGAAGACCTCCATCATCGCCGCCGAGGTACCGAGCACCTCGTGGGCCTCGGCGCTCAGCCCGGAGGCCTCGGTACCGGATGGGGTCTGGCTCAGGGCCTCCTCCACCGCCGCCACCAGGGCCTCCGCCTCGATGGGCTTGGCGAGGATCTGCAGCGCGCCGCGCTTGCTGGCCTCCACCACGTTGTCCGGAAAGGTGTGGGCCGACAGCACCAGCGCCGGGGTCTCGTCCCCGGCGCTGCGCAGGCGCTGGAGCAGCGCCAGGCCGTTGTCCTGCTCCAGCTGGATGTCGAGGATCAGCGCATCCGCCCGTGCGACCAGCGGCTCGGCCTCGGCGGCCGAGGCGGCGCTGATCACCTCCAGGCCGCGGCTTTCCAGCAGCCGCCGGACGGCGTAGACGATCTCCCGGTGGTCATCCACGACCAGAACGCATCCGCGCATGCCTCTCCTCCCGGCGCCCGGCAGGGCGTGTCTGGCCCTGGTGGGCGCAGCGTGCCCTGCTTTTTATGATTTGACATTAATCAACCCAGTCACCATGGCACAAGGGCGAGCCGCCGACCACCGGGGGGGCGCTGCGCAGGCTGCGACCAGGCTGCGCAGCCGTTGACCGCTGGCAGGCCCCGCCGACCCCCCGTCCGCAACCCCGGCCTCCCGCTGAACTCCCGGAATCGCGGGGCTTTGATCGCGGCCCGTTTGACCTGGCCTGCCTTTTGCTAAGTGCAGGTTTGATAACGATCAAACCTGCACCGAAGGGGAGGAGGGTGCCTTGTTCAGACAACCACTCAACCGGCTTGCGATCTCGGCCGGCGGCGTCGCGGCCCTCTTCGCACTGCTGCTGTTCGCCGCCACGGCCCCGGCTCAAGACCTCGACCCCGAAGAGATCGAAGAGTTTGTCGAGGAGGTGCGTGGCCTCTCGCCGGTGATGGCCGAGCGCCGGGTCGATGACCTGCGCGCGCACATCGGTCGCATGGAGGAGACCCCTCACGCCGTCGCCTCGGACCCGCGCACCCCGGCGGGACAGACGCCGGAAGACGGCAACTACTGCTACCAGTGCCACGGCGACGGCTGGGAGCACTTCTACCAGATCGGTGAGGACATCAGCACCGATGAGGCCAACCAGACCTGCCTGGACTGCCACAGCGGGGGCGATCGCATGCACTGGCACGGCGGCGCCCACGAGTTCCAGGACATGGCCTGCGTCGACTGCCACAACATGCACGGCGAGAACGAGCGCCTGCTGCACACCGAGAATGAGCTGCAGCTGTGCGCCAGCTGCCACCAGGAGCGCCGCGTCGACTTCAACCGCCCCCACCACCACCCGGTGGAGGAGGGGCAGGTGACCTGCACCAACTGCCATAACCCCCACGGCACCGGCGGCGAGAGTCTCCTGCGCGAGGGCCAGGTCAACGAGACCTGCTACAACTGCCACGCCGAGTACCGCGGCCCCTTCCTGTGGGAGCACATGCCGGTCCGCGAGGACTGCACCAACTGCCACGACCCCCACGGCTCGGTGCATCCCAATCTGCTCGAGGCGCGGACCACACAGCTGTGCCAGTCGTGTCATCAGCATGGGGCTGGCCCAGGACCTCATCCCGGAATGGATCCGCATGACTTCGATACCAGTGGTCCTTGGGCGGACGGGGCGGAGTTCCTCGGCCGCGGCTGTCTGAACTGCCACTCGGACATCCACGGCTCCAACCACCCGGGCGGCGACAGCTTCCGGCCTCATCCGTAAAGCGGTGGCGGCACAGAAGCAGAAGGAGGAGGGAATCATGACCAAGCAGCGCGCCCTGAGCAGCGCCCTGGTGCTGACGGCCTTCGGCCTGCCCGCCGCCGCTGGCGCGGGCACGCCGGAGTCCTCGGCCACCTTCGTCGGCCCGGCCAGCTCGCAGCTGTGGCTGGGGGTCGGTTACCTGAGCGAGGACAACTACCACTTCCGCCGCTATACCGGGCCGGTGGACGAGGGTTTCTACCCGGAGGCCCACCTCGACCTGCGCTACCGCGGCGAGGGCGATGAAGACGCCCGCTACGGCCGCCTCGAGGGGCGGGACCTCGGGCTCGACTCCCGCCGCCTGCGCGGTCGCTACGGCGTCCAGGGAACCTACGGGTTCTCCCTGGAGTACGACGAACGCCCGCGCTTCTACGACCGCGACGTGCAGAGCCCCCTGCGCAGTGACGGCACCGACCGGCTCTCGCTCCCCGACGGATGGGACGGTGTCGATGATTTCGAGGACAGCCCGGAACTGCTGCGCGACTGGAAGGTGGAGCGCCACCGCGAGCGTCTTGCCTTCGATGCCGTGGGTCACCTGACTGACGATTGGCGAGCGAACTTCTCCTTTAGCCGGGAGGAGACCGACGCCTATCGGTTCGGCCGTGTAGAAACCCCGGATCCTGGCGGCTTTACAAATACCGGGTTGCAAATCCCCGTGCCGATCGATCAGCGCACGGATCAATACCGCGTGAGCCTGGAATACGGAGGTGATCAGCTACAGGGCCGTATTGGCTACCACCTTTCCAGCTTCCAGCAACTCGCGGATGAGGTACTAACTGTAGAAGATCCGGCTCAACCCGGTGACCCGGATTATTTTGGCGAGGTTTATCGCGAGCCCGACAACCTCTACCACCAGGTCTTCGCCTCTGGCGCCTACGCCATCCAGCCGGGGACGAATGTCAGCGCCGACCTGCAGCTGGGCCGTGCGCTGCAGGATGAACGCTTCGTTGAAGACGACGACGACCTGCCCTCGTCGCTGGATGGGCGCATCGACACCACCCGGGCAACCCTACGCGGGACGCACCGCTTCCATCCGCGTCTGCAGGTGCGCGGCAGCTACCGCTACGACGACCGGGACAACCGCACGCCGCAGTACTTCACGGAGGATGATTTGGAAGACCGGACGCGGCCCCACGGCTGGACGCGGCACATCGCCGACGTCGACGCGGATATCCGCCTGCCGGCGCGCTCCAACCTGGTGCTGGGCTACGAGCACCGCTACACCGACCGCGACTTCACCGACGGCAGCACCCGGGACGATACCTTCCGCACGCGGCTGCGCAGCCGGATCACTCCCCAGCTGGAGGGGACCGTGTTCGCCAGCAGGCTCTACCGCGAAGGTGCCGAGTACGTCGGTCCGGCGTCCGAGGCAGCCACCATCCTGCCCGCGGAGGTCTACCACCTGGCCGAGTTGGAACAGACCCAGTTGGGCGTCAGCGGCACCTACAGCGTGATCCCCGAGCTGGCCCTGGGCGCGGAGTTGACCTACAGCGAGGACGACTTCACCGACTCGGATATGGGGCTGCAGGAGCGCAACCGCGCTTCCTACACATTGTCCCTGGACTATTTCCCCACCGAGCAGTGGACCGGCTACGGCTTCGTCACCTGGGACGACGGGGAGCGGCAGCTCGCCGGCGAGCAGCGCAGCCTGCTCCAGGACGAGGAGACGCTGACCGTCGGGCTGGGGACGGAGGCCACCGTCACCGAGGACGAGCGTTGGTCCCTGGGCGCGGAGGTGCTCTACGCCAGCACCGATGTCGACATCGGTTTCGATCGCGCCCAGGACACCGACTACCCGACGCTGACCACCCGGCTCACACAGCTGGAACTCTACGGCAAGTACCGGGCCTCGGAACAGTTCCACTACCGCCTGGCCTACCTGGGCCAGCGCTTCGAGGAGGACAACTGGGCCTTGGGCTTCGGGCCCGGTCCGGTGGATGAGATGGACGACTACGTGCTCATGGGCCGCGACAACTACGACTACACGGCCCACATGGTGGTCGGCTCGGTGGGGTACACCTTCTGACCGGCCTGACTGGGCGCGGGCGCACTGCGACACGACGGGGAGAGAGAGCCATGGAGGAGAAAAAGATGGTTGACGCCATCGATCCCAACCGCCGCCGGCTGCTGCAGGCCACGACGCTGGCGGCCGCCGCCATCCCGCTCAGTGCGCTGGTGCACCAGCGCACAGCCACCGCCATGCCGCAGGCCGACGACGGCCACGCCCACGACTACGTGAGCGATGCGGCGGATGCGGAGGACCACGCCCGTTACGAGTCCGGGCAGCGGTGCGCCGACTGCCGGTTCTGGGAGGGGGAGGTCGAGGACGGTTACGGCGAATGCTCCCACCCGGATTTCGCCGACGTCCTGGTCAACGGCGACGGCTGGTGCGACGTCTTCGCGCCGGCTTGACTGCCTCGCAGCTCGCCCTGGCTGCCGGCTCGGCGTCAGCGCCGGGCCGGCAGTAGGCTGGCGCGCGGAGAGGAGCCGGCGCCAGCCGCCTATTCGCCTTCCAGTCCCGTCCGGGTAGCCGCCTGGTGTGCATGGGCCAGGAACTCCCGGAAGAAGGCGCCGAAGATCCCCAGCATGCCGCCGAGTACCGCGGACAGGGCCATGATCAGGCTGGCGCCCGCGTCCTCAATATCGCCTTCCGCAGCGGTGGCAGGCGCGTCAGGGGCCTGGAGGTCGGCCAGCCTATCCTCAAGTTCCGCCTTGTCGATGCTCAGCTCCTGGACCGTCTCCCGGCGTTCCGTGCGCAGTTCGCTAATGACCCGCTGTAGCTCGCGCACTTCCGAATTGGCCATCGAGAGGTCCTCGCGCACCGCTTCCAGTCGGATACGCAGCAAATCCTCGGACTGTTCCGCAAGGTTCTCGTCTTCCAGATCCTCCTGCAGACGGCCCCGCGCCTCCTGCAGCCGCTCACGTTCGGCGCGGGCGCGTTCCAGCTCATCGCGGGTCGCAGCGAGATCCTCTTCGATCCCCGAAACCTCCGACGCCAGGCGCTCCTCCACTTGCTCGAGGTCACGCTCAAAGCGGGAGCGGTTCCGGTCGTAAGCAGAGTCCTGGCTTGATAGGAACCAGTCCCGGACCGCGCCGTGGAGGGCCTCTACCCGGGGCAGGCGATCCTCGCTGACACTGCTCTCGAGGACCAAGAGTCGAGAGTCCTCGACGCGGTCCATCTCGATGGACGGTGCCCCCACCTCGTGCTCCGCCTCAAACCGCCTTTTAAGCTCCGGCAGCACCACCCGCTCCAGGCGGGCCATGACAGCGTCGGAGGAGATCAGCGGCTCCTCATCCTTGGCGGCGAACTCCAGCGTGGTGGTGTAGGCCTGGCTCGGTTTCTGCAGCAGGGCGTAGGTGGTGCCCAGCGCGAAGACGATCAGGGCGATGCCGAACAGCCACCAGCGCCGCCGCACCAGAACCAGCCACAGGTCGATCAGGCTGATCTCGTCATCCGGGACCCGGCGTGACTCCTCTGGGAAGTTTGCATCGCCGCGGTGGCTGGGAGGCCGGGTGCCGGGGGTGTTCTGTTCGTTCATGGGCCTTGGTGGGATCGGGTGTCAGGGATATGCGCGGAAGCTACAACGAACGGCCGCTAACAGCAAGGCGATCAGGTTTACTTCCGGTCGGATCGTGCCCTCAGGATTCCCGCTGGCCCGCCGATACGCCGGTTAGCAAGCTGACTGACCGAACCCGGCGAAGAAGGAGCCCCTCATGCGTCCTCACAGCATCCGCTCGTACCTGATGGCCGCCGTGTTGGCCCTGGCGCCGGCTGCGGGGATGGCGGGGGTCAACTACAACTGGGTCCAGGTGGGTTATTCGGTGACCGATTACGGGTTCTCCGAAGACTTCGAAGGTGTTGATCTGCGCGCCTCCGCCTGGCTACACCGCCATGTATTCGTGGAGGGTCTCTATCGCCATCAGGATGCGCGTATCGGGCATTCTCGGTCCGAAACGCACGCGGAATACGGCGCCATCGCCCTCGGTTTCCGCTACGGGGTCACTCGGGAGGCCGACATCTACGTCGCGCCGGCCCTGGAGTACGCGGATCGTCAGGGGGTTAGCAGCGAGTACGAGCTTGGGGCACGGATCGGTTTCCGACAGCGGCTGAACCGCCTGGAGGTCGGGCTTGAGGCGCGGTCCCTGTTCACCGGGGACGAGGGGGATACGCTTCTGGATGACGCCAGCGGTACCACGGTCAATGCGCTGTTCCATGTGAGCCGCGACGCGGCCCTGTTCGTCGAGTACGACAATACCGACTACGGCGCGCGGGACACCATGGAGACCCTGACGGTCGGCGGTCGGGCGAACTTCTAAGCCGCTCGGCGTTCTACCCGCTGATCGGCGAGCGCATCCGAGGAGCACGACGAGATGATCGACGCCCCGGAGGGCGGCGGGGGGCGCTGAGGATCGTCCGCGGGGCGGTGTCGGGGTGCAGTGGCCCCGGCGCCTGCCCCGCGCCGGGCTCAGTGCGCCGGGCGCTCCTCGCGTGTGCCCAGCACGTCGGCGTAGAGGGCCAGGGTCTCGCGGGCGGTGCGCTCGACGGTAAAACGTGTGGCGATGCGCTCGTGGGCCGCCGCGCCCATCCGCGCGCGCAGCTGCGCATCGGCGACCAGGCTGTGCAGGGCCTCGCCCAGGGCGGCCACGTCGCCTGCCGGGGTCACCCGGCCGCTGACGCCGTCCTCCACCAGTTCCGGATTCCCGCCGGAGTCCGAGACCACCGCCGGGATCCCCTGCGCCATGGCCTCGATGATCGCCCGCGGCAGCCCCTCGCGGCGTAACGAGGGCAGGGTGGCGATGTCGAAGGCGCCGGCGATCTTCGGCGCGTCGGCCCGGAAGCCGGTGATGCGGATCCGCTCCGCCGCCGGGCTGGCCGCCGCCGCCCGCTCGATGGCCGGGTACTCGATGGGCCCGATCAGCACCAGGTGGGCGTTGTGTTCGGCGGGGATCTGCTCGAAGGCGCGGATCAGCTCGACGATGCCCTTGCGTTTTTTCATCCGCGCCACGCAGCCGATCACCGGCGCCCCCTCGGGGATGGCGAGATCGGCCGGTCGCTGGGCATCGGGCTGCTGATACCAGGCCGGGCGGTGGCCCTTGTGGATGGTCACCACCCGCTCCGGGCGAAAGAGCCGGGTCCCGGGCAGGAAGGGCTTATCCAGGAAGTATTGGCGGATCGCCTCGCAGACGCAGACGATGCGCTCGATGCGCGGGTCGAGGAACGAGAGCCAGGAGAACGGATCCCAGTAGCTGAGGTTGCCGATGATCCCCCGGTAGGCCACCACCGGCAGCCGCGGTAGACCCATGGCCGCCAGGTTGTAGTTGGTCAGGGCGATCTTGTAGTAGGCGTGCACCAGGTCAAAGGTGCGCTCCCGCCGCAGGCGGCGCAGCGTGGCGATGGCCGCGCGGTCGGCCTTGCTGCGCATGCGCACCGGGATGACCTCCAGCCCGGCCGCCTCGAAGCGGCTGCGCATGGGCGCATCGGGCTGGCAGACGATGGTCGGCACCACGCCGTGGCTGGCCATCTCGATGACGCTCTCGCTCTCGGCGCGGTCGGTGGTGTCGAACAGATACAGGACTCGCACGGCAGGCCCTTCGGCGTCTGCGGGTGGTTGAACGCCGGCATGGTACCACCGCCTCAGCCGCCCACGTAGCGCCGCCACCCGCCCAGGTGGGTGATCTCCTCGGCGCCCTCGAGCCCGGCGGCCTCACACAGAAAGCCCGGGATCCAGCGCCCGTCGGCCAGTTCCACCCGGCCGATGCCCAGCGGCGCGGGGATGCCGGCGATGAAGGCGCCCACTTCCTGGGCCGGCAGGCTCCACACCTCCACCTCGATGGCGCTGCCCTCCCGCCGGTCGCGGATCAGTCCGGGGCGCTGCGGCGCCTCGCCGGGCAGGGCGTAGAGCCGGTAGCGGGGCGCCGTCTGCATGGTGGCCAGCAGGCGGCCGCGGCGCTCGGTGAGCTGGTGATTCAGTGCCAGACCGCTGAGGTGGGCGCCGCAGACGGCCAGCTCCACGGCGTGCCCCGGATCGGGGGGCGGCGGCTCGCTCGGCGGCAGCGGCCGGCCGGTGGCGCCCAGGGTGTCGACGCCGGTCTGATGGAGCTGTGCCGCCAGGTCGAGCAGGTCGGTGTCGTAGAACGCCGGGGCAAAGAGCGTGACCCCGAAGGGCAGGCCCTCGTCCTGGAATCCGGCGGGCACGGCCACGGCGCTGCAGTCGAGCAGGTTCATGAAGTTGGTGTAGTAGCCCAGCTCGCTGTTGCGGGCCACGGGCTCGGCGGCCACCGCCGCCTGGCTGGGGAGGGTGCCGGCGGTGGGCGTGATGGCCAGATCCACCTGCTGCCAGGCCGCTTGCGCCTGGCGGCGCAGGGCCTGCAGGCGGTAGGCCGCGGCGAAGGCGTCGGCGGCCCGGGGTTCTCTGCCGGCGCCGATGATCGTGCGGGTGACCGCCAGCAGGCTCTCCGGCTGGCGGTCGATGAAGGCGCGGATGGCGGCGTAGCGCTCGGCCACCCAGGGGCCCTCGTAGAGCAGCCGCGCGGCCTCGAGGAAGGGGCTGAAGTCCAGCTCCACCGGCACGCCGCCGAGCGCCTGCAGGCGTGCAACGGCCCGTTCGAAGAGCGCCGGCGTGTGCGCGTTGCCGAAGAAGGCGCGCTGCTCGGCCGGGGGTACGGCGAAGCGGAAGCCGTGGGCCGGGATCCGCCCTGGCCCCAGGGTCGGCGGCTGATCCGCGCGGGCGTAGGGGTCGGCGTCGTCGTAGGCGCCAGCCACGGCGAGGATCCGCCCCGCGTCGGCGGCGGTGCCGGCAAAGATCGAGACCGCATCGAGGCTGCGACACGCCGGGACCACGCCGCGGGTGCTCAGCCGCCCGCAGGTGGGCTTGAGGCCGATGAGGTTGTTGAACGCCGCCGGCACCCGGCCCGAGCCGGCGGTGTCCGTGCCCAGGGCGAAGGGGACCTGGCCGAGGGCGACGGCCAGCGCCGAGCCGGAGCTGGAGCCGCCGGCGACGTAGTCCCGGTGAAAGGCGTTGGGGCAGGCGCCGTAGGGCGAGCGCGTGCCCACCAGGCCGGTGGCGAACTGATCCAGGTTGGTCTTGCCCAGGGGCACCGCCCCGGCGTCGATCAGCCGCTGGACGACGAAGGCGGACTCCGCCGGGGTGTAGGCGTAGTCCGGGCAGCCGGCGGTGGTAGGGACGCCGGCCAGGTCGATGTTGTCCTTGATGGCGAAGGGGATGCCGTAGAGCGGCAGCGACGCCGGGTCGAGCCCCTCCAGGCGGTCCAGGTAGGGGGCCAGCTGCGCCTCGTCCAGCACGTGGATCCAGCTGTGGTGGGTGTCGGCCAGGGCGGCGGCCCGGGCCCGGTGCAGTTCGCTGCGCGGATCCAGGGTGCCGTCCCGGTAGGCGGCCAGCCGTTCGGTTACGGTCAGCGGGGTCATGGCGTGCTCCCGTCGCTGCTCAGGGTCAGGAGGGTCTGCCCCGGGGCCACTTGGGCCCCTTCGTTGCACAGCAGGCGGCGGATCGTGCCGTCCTGTTCGGCGCAGATGGGGATCTCCATCTTCATCGATTCGAGCACCAGCAGGGTCTGGCCGGCCTCCACGCGTTCGCCCTCGCGCACCTGCAGCGACCACAGGTTGGCGTGCACGTGGCCGTTGACGGCCTGCTCGTCGGCGGCGAGTTCGACGCCCTCGGTGGCGGGCGGCGGCGGTTCGCTCTCGGCGTCGTAATCCGCCTGGCCGTTGGCGATCCAGCGCTGGCGCTCGGCCTCGAAGGCCTCCTGCTGGCGGGTCTTGAACGCCTCGATGGAGGCCTGGTGCTCGGTGAGAAAGCGGTTGTAGCGCTGCAGCGAGAAGGTGGTCTCCTCGATCTCCAGCGCCAGGCCGCCGCGGGGGAAGGCATCACGCATCTCCAGCAGTTCTGCCTCGCTCACCTCATAGAAGCGGATCTGGTCGAAGAAGCGCAGCAGCCACGGCTTCTCGAAGGCCGGGGTGACGTGGTAGCGGTTCCAGATCTGCAGCGTCCGGCCCACGAACTGGTAGCCGCCGGGCCCCTCCATGCCGTAGATGCACAGGTACGAGCCGCCGATGCCCACCGCGTTCTCCGGCGTCCAGGTCCGCGCCGGGTTGTACTTGGTGGTCACCAGTCGGTGGCGCGGGTCCACCGGCGTGGCCAGGGGCGCGGAGAGGTAGACGTCGCCCAGGCCCATGACCAGGTAGGCCGCGTCGAAGACCGTCCGCTTGACCGCGGCCTCGTCGGGCAGGCCGTTGATGCGCCGGATGAACTCGATGTTGTCCGGGCACCAGGGGGCGTCGGCGCGCACCGACTGCATGTACTTCTCCGTGGCCAGGCGGGTCTGGGAGTCGTCCCAGGCCAGCGGGAGGTGGACGATGCGCGAGGGCATCTCGGCCTCGGAGAGATCGCGCAGCTCGCCCTCGGCCTGCTCGAGGATCGCCACCAGCCGCTCCTGGGGCAGGCGCCGGGGCTCGTAGTGGATCTGCAGGCTGCGCACGCCGGGGGTGAGTTCGAGGATCCCCGGGATGGCCTGCTCGGTCAGCCACTCGAGCAGGGCCTGGACGCGAAAGCGCAGGTTCAAATCGAGCACGATGGGGCCGTACTCCACCAGCAGGTAGCGCTCCCCGGCGCTGCGGTAGGTCACCGAGACCGGGGTCGTGGTGGCGTTCGCCGGGGCGCGGGCCGGATCGACCCGGCCCGGGTTGGTGGCGGGCAGGGGCGGGTCGGCCGGCTGGCCGGCGGCGATGGCCGCTTCCTGCGCCTCGGCCAGGCGCTGCCCGGTGGCGGCGTCGACGGCCTGGAAGCGGACCCGGTCGCCGGGGCGCAGCTGCCCCACCTTCCAAAGGTCGGCGCTGACGATGGTCGCCGGGCAGACGAAACCGCCCAGGCTCGGCCCGTCGGGGCCGAGGATCACCGGCATGTCGCCGGTGAAATCCACCGTGCCGATGGCGTAGGCGTTGTCGTGGATGTTCGACGGGTGCAGGCCGGCCTCGCCGCCGTCCGCTCGCGCCCACTCGGGCTTGGGTCCGATCAGGCGCACGCCGGTGCGGCTGGAGTTGTAGTGGACCTGCCAGGCGGTGGTGAAGAAGCGCTCGATGTCCGCCTCGGTGAAGAAATCCGGCGCGCCGTGGGGGCCGTAGACCGCGCGCACGGTCCACTCGGTGGCGTGGGCGGGGATGGCCTCGGCGGGCAGAGGGGTCGGCGGGTGCTCCGGCGCCGGGCCGAAGTGCAGCACATCGCCGGTCTGCAGGGCGCGGCCGCCGTGGCCGCCCATGCGCCCCAGGGTGAAGGTGGCGCGGCTGCCCAGGTGGCGGGGGACGTCGATGCCGCCGCGCACGAGCAGATAGGTACGCACCCCGGGGCCCTCGGCGGTGCCCAGGCGCAGCCGCGCTCCGGCCGGGACGCTCACCGCCTGCCAGAACGGCACCGGGGCGCCGTCGAGCTCGGCGGCCATGGCTGCGCCGGTCAGGGCGATGGTGGCCTCGGTGTGGAAGCGCAGGTCGGCCCCGCTGGCGGTCATTTCCAGCCCGGCGGCCTGCTCGGCGTTGCCGACGATCCGATTGCCCAGGCGGAAGGCCAGCGCGTCCATGGGGCCCGAGGGCGGGACGCCGACCTCCCAGTAGCCCACGCGCCCGGGCCAGTCCTGCACCGTGGTTTGGGTGCCCGGCTGGAGGACGTCGATGCTCGCCGGCTGGTAGGCGAAGGTGTCCAGGTAGCGGGTGGTGGCCCGCCCGGCGGCGAAGGTGGCGTCGGCGGCGATGGCGCGCAGGTAGGGCAGGTTGGTCTCGACGCCGTGCAGGGCGGTCTCGGCCAGGGCCTTGCGCAGGCGCGTCAGGGCGTCGGCCCGGTCGGTGCCGTGGACGATGAGCTTGGCGATCATCGGGTCGTAGTGCGGGGTGATCGTGCTGCCGCCTTCCACCCAGGTCTCGATGCGGGCCGTCTCCGGGAAGCGGACCTCGGTCAGCAGTCCGGTGCACGGCTGGAAGCCCTTGCCGGGATCCTCGGCGTAGACCCGCGCCTGAATGGCGTGGCCGCGGGGCGCGGGGCGGCGGGCGGCGAGGTCGGTCAGGGTGCCGGCGGCGGCCTCGAGCATCCAAGCCACCAGGTCGATGCCGGTGACCGCCTCGGTGACGCCGTGCTCGACCTGCAGCCGGGTGTTCATCTCCAGGAAGTAGAAGGCGCCGGTGTCGGCGTCGAGGATGTACTCCACGGTCCCGGCGCTGCGGTAGGCCACCTGGCGGCCCAGCCGCTCGGCGGCGTCGAGCAGGGCCTGGCGGGTCTCCGCATCCAGGCCCGGGGCGGGGGTCTCCTCGACCACCTTCTGGTTGCGCCGCTGCAGCGAGCAGTCGCGCTCGCCCAGGGCGATGACGGTGCCCTGCCCGTCGCCGAAGAGCTGCACCTCGATATGGCGGCCGTGCTCGACGTACTTCTCCAGGAAGAGGCCGTCGTTGGAGAAGTTGTTCGCCGACAGGCGGCGCACCGAGTCGTAGGCCTCTTGCAGCGCGGCGGCGTCGTGGCAGAGCTGCATGCCGATCCCGCCGCCGCCGGCGGTGCTTTTGAGCATCACCGGGTAGCCGATCCGCTCGGCCTCGGCCACCGCCTCGGTCACACTGCCCAGCAGCCCGGTGCCGGGCAGCATCGGTACGTCGCTGGCCTCGGCCAGGGCGCGGGCGGTGTGCTTGAGGCCGAAGTCGCGCATCTGCTGCGGCGTCGGGCCGATGAAGGCGATCCCCGCCGCCTCGCACGCCTCGGCGAAGGCGTCGTTCTCCGACAGGAAGCCGTAGCCCGGGTGGATGGCCTCGGCGCCGGTCTGCCGCGCGGCGGCGAGGATGGCCTCGTGGTTGAGGTACGACTCGGCGGCACTCGCAGGGCCGATGCAGATGGCCTCGTCGGCCTGGCGCACGTGCAGGGAGTGGCGGTCGGCCTCGGAGTGGACGGCCACCGAGGCGATGCCCAGCCGGCGCAGGGTACGCAGGATCCGGCAGGCGATGGCGCCGCGGTTGGCGATCAGGACCTTGCTGAACATGGCGGTCACTTCCAGACGATCATCTCGAGGGGGGTGGGGTTGTAGTCGCTGCACGGGTTGTTGAGCTGCGGGCAGTTGGAGAGCAGGACGAGGACGTCCATCTCGGCGCGCATCTCGACGTACTTGCCCGGCCCGGAGAGGCCGTCCTGGAAGCTCAGGCCGCCCTCGGGGGTCAGCGGGACGTTCATGAAGAAGTTGATGTTCGGGCCGATATCCCGCTTGCCCAGGCCGTAGTCGCTCTCGGCCAGGGCGATGAGGAAGTTGTCCCGGCAGTTATGCATCGGTTTCTTGTCCAGGGCGTAGCGCACCTGGTTCGACTCCGCCGCGCAGGCCCCGCCCAGGGTGTCGTGGCGTCCGCAGGTGTCGGCGGTGATGGTCAGCATCGGCCGCCCGGCGGTGGAGCGCAGGCAGCTGCCGGTGCTCAGGTAGGCGTTGCCCTGCTCGCGGACGGTGTCCACAGCGCTGTAGCGCTCCCCGCGCGGGTTGTCGAGGTTGTAGAAGAGGGTGTCGGCGGCCTGGTTGCCCTCCAGGTCCACGATGCGCAGGGTCTGTCCGCGGCGCAGCTCCCCCAGCCACGGCTCGCCGGCGGGGACGGTGACGCGGGAGAGGGCGTCGCAGGGATCGAGCGGGCTCTCGACGAGGTTCATGCCGGTCATGGCGCTTACTCCTGGCTGTGGTAGGCGGCGGTGTTGGCGTAGGCGCGGGCGTTCTCGGGGTGGCTGACCAGGCACGGATCCTCCGCCGCCACCGGCTCCGCCCGATAGACGGTCAGATCCACCGCGCCGGGGGCGTACTCCGGGCCCGGGGCCATGGGGTGGGGGGCGGTCTGCAGGATGATCAGGGTGTCCATCTCCGCGCGCAGGTCCACGCGGGCGCCGGCGTGGCTGTGTTCGGGGCGGTAGCGCAGGTTGCCCGCCTCATCCGCCTGGACCTTGCTGAAGAAGTTCACGTTGGGGAGCAGATCGGCGCGTCCCAGCCCCCATTTGGCCAGCTCGATGAGAAAGAGCTCGCGGCCGCTGCGGTGGAAGTCGTTGAGCCGCTCCTGGTAGCGGGCCTGGCCGTAGGTGCCGCGCACCGCGTCGGCGTCGCTGATGCCGCCGATCGGGTCGTGCCAGTCGAGGCTGTCGGCGGTGATTGAGAGCATCACCCGGCCCATGTCCGAGTAGAGCATGTGGCCGGCGGTCAGCCGCGCGGTGTGCTGCCCCTTGAGGGTGTCCGGGGCGTTGTAGCGCTCGAGCAGGTTGTGCGGGTTGTAGAGCAGCACCGCGGCGTTGGCGGTGCCGTCGGCGTCGGTCAGGCGCAGGGCGAAGCCGCGCCGGAGGATCAGCGAGGCGTAGCGGGCGCCCGGTACGTGCTCCTGGTAGACGATGCGCTCCGGGGGCAGCGAGGGGGTGCTCATGGGGAATCCTCCGCGTTGCGGTCGAGGGGGATGTCGTAGGTGATCTGGGCCCCGTAGGCCTCGGGGGCGTGGGGGTCGTGGCGGACCTTGTCGAAGACGAGCAGCCGGCTGCCGAGGGTGAAGCCCTCCTGCAGGTCGTGGGTGACCATGAAGACGGTGACCCCGGTGCGCTGCCACAGGCTTTGCACCAGGGCGTGCATGTCCTGCCGGATGCCCGGGTCGAGGGCGCCAAAGGGCTCGTCGAGGAGCAGCACCCGGGGGTTCTTGATCAGGGTCTGGGCGATGGCCAGCCGCTGCTGCATGCCCCCGGAGAGTTCCGGCGGGTACTTGTCCAGGGCCTGCTCCAGGCCCACCGACTCGAGCGCGGCCACCGCCTCGGCCCGGGCGTTGCGCCGTGCGGCACCGAAGAGCCGCCCCAGCCACGGGGCGCCGGCCAGCTCCAGGCCGAGGAGCACGTTCTGCACGGCGGTCAGGTGCGGGAAGACCGAGTAGCGCTGGAAGACCACGCCGCGGTCCGGACCGGGCTCGCCGGGCAGTGGGGCCTCGTCCATGAGCAGGCGGCCGCGGCTCGGCGCCTCCTCGCCGAGGAGCATCTTGAGGAAGGTGGTCTTGCCGCAGCCCGAGGCCCCCACCAGGGTGACGAAGGAGCCGGCGGCGACCTCCAGCGAGAGGTTCTCCAGGACGACGTCTTGGCCGTAGGACTTCCAGACGTTCTCCAGGCGGATGGTGGCACTCATGAGCGGGCGCTCCTTCCGGCATACCAGGGGAAGAGCCAGCGATTGACGCCGCGCAGGGTCAGATCGATGAGGAAGGCGAGCAGGGTGATCCACGCCACGTAGGGGAGGATCGTCTCCATGTCCAGGTAGCGCCGGACCAGGAAGATCCGGTAGCCGAGCCCCTCGGTGGCGGCGATCGCCTCCGAGGCGATGAGAAAGAGCCACGCGGCGCCGAGGCTCAGCCGTGTGGCGTCGATCAGCCGCGGCAGGGTCTGCGGCAGGACCACCCGCAGCACGATCTGCCAGGTGGAGGCGCCCAGGGTCTGCGCCTTGATCAGCTGCTCGCGGGGCAGCTCTTCGACCCGCTGCTGGAGGTCGCGCATGATGAACGGCGCGATGCCGAAGACGATCAGCATCACCTTGGCCAGCTCGCCGACGCCGAAGGCGATGAACAGGATGGGCAGGACCGCCAGCGGTGGGATCATGGCCACGGCGGTGACGAAGGGGGAGAAGGTGCGCCGGGCGTAGGGCAGCGAGCCGTTGAGGATGCCGACCAGCAGGCCGGCGGCGGCCGCCAGGGCCACGCCGAGCCCGAGCCGGGTCAGGCTGGCGCCGGTGTCCAGCCACAGCAGCACCTCGCCGGTGCGCCGGCTTTGCTCTGTGGCCAGGCGCAGGAAGGACTCGGTCAGGGTGATCAGCGACGGCAGCACCGGGTCGTTGGGGTTCTCGGCCAGGCGCTGGGACGATGCGATGGTGTAGGCGACCAGGGCGAGGACGAAGGGGAGCATCGCCAAGGCGACCCCTCCCACCCGGCCCGGGTGGCGGTTGATCAGGCGTTTCATGGATGACGCTCCTGCTGCCGATGGGGCCCGGGGCGGGCTGATCCGCCCCGGGCGGGGCGTTACAGCTCGCCTTCAGCGGCCTTGCGCATGAAGCGGTCGGTGAAGCGCAACTGGACGTTGGCCTCATCGCCCAGGGTGGAGCCGTCGGCCAGCTCGATCCCGACGAAGTCGGGGCTGGGGGCACGCTCGCCGAGCAGCCCGTGCTTGTAGGCGAACTGGCGGACGTTCTCCATGGTCTCGGCGGGCTGTTCGCTGGTGACGAAGTCCACCGCCTCGGCGGGGTCGTAGAAGAAGGTGGTGGAGGCGAGCTGCGCCTCGTAGCCGGCCAGATCGGTGCCGGCCGCCTCGGCCATGGCGGTGCGGGCAGCCTCACCGGCGGCATCGTCGCCGGACATGACGTCCATGATCTCGTACCAGGCCCCGGTCAGTGCCTTGCCGAGCTCCGGGTGCTCTTCCAGCACCTCGGTGCGCACGCCGAGCAGGTCGATGATCTCGCCGGGGATGTCCGAGGAGTCGAACACCACGTGGGCGTCCTCGTGGTTGCGGATCTCCCCCAGTTGCGGGTTCCACGCCACGGCGGCGCGGACGTCGTCCGAGCGGAAGGCACCGACGATGTCGGCGTCGGCGGTGTTGACCACCTGCACGTCCCGCTCGCTCAGCCCCACCGAGTCCAGGGCACGGGCCAGCAGGTAGTGGGAGACGGACAGCTCCACCAGGTGGATGCGCTGCCCTTCGACGTCGGCCAGGTCGTCGGTCCCTTTCAGCACCAGGCCGTCGTTGCCGTCGGAGAAGTCGCCGGCGATCAGCGCGGTGGTGTCGACACCGCTGGCCGCCGGGATGGTCAGGGCGTCCATGTTGGTCAGGGTCACGCCGTCGAAGGACCCAGCGGTGTAGAGGTTGATCGACTCGATGTAGTCGTTGATCTGGACCACATCGATCTCGATGTCGTACTTGTCCGCCCACTTGTCGACGATGCCCTCGGCCTCGCCGAAGTCCCAGGGCATCCAGCCGACGTAGATGCTCCAGGCGATGCGGAAGGAGTCGCGTTCATCCGCCGAGGCGGCCAGGGGCAGTGCGGCGGTGCTAAACAGGGCCGCGGCGGCACACAGGTGGGTGAGTCGTTGGCGCAGGGGGTGCTGGTTGCGGCTCATGGGATCTCTCCCTCGGGGTTGCCGTTGGGTACAAAGCGGGAGCATCGATCGCGATCTCCCGGGCTTTTGTCCCTCCGTGTAACCCCCCTGAGAGAGGTCGGCGACTCTCGGACCAGGCCCCGCGGATGAGCGGACGGAACCCTAGTCGCCCTTTTGGCCAGATTGTCTGCGGTGACGCGTCGGGCCGGATCCTCCGAGCCGTAGCCCTTCGCGGTCGATACTGCCGCTGCCTGTACCACAAGCAAGACGCGGGCCAGGTCGGCGAGGCATGGGGAAACAGTCAGTTACGGGCCGAGGCAGCCGGGTCGTCCCGGTCAGCCCGGTCCGCGCGCCCGATGCGGGGGCACCGCCCCGGGGCGAATGCACCGCCATGGTGCGCGCCCGAGGGTCTAACCTTGCGGAGGGGGGAGGACGAGGCTGGCCGGGCATGCGACCTTGGGGGCTGGGATCGGCCCGGGATCACGGGGCACGGCAGCAACCGTTGAGGAGGCGGGCATGGCGAAACACATCGAGGCTACCGATGGCCTGGTGCTGGAACGGCTCAACGGGTGCCGCTGGCGGCTGCCGCGGCAGGGGCGCATGCAGGTCGACGGGCTGATCTTCGCCAGCGACGCCCTGATCGAGGATATCCGCGACACCGAGGCCGTCCGCCAGGTGGCCAATGTGGCCTGCCTGCCCGGGGTGGTGGGTCGTTCCATCGGCATGCCGGATATCCACTGGGGGTTCGGTTTTCCCATCGGCGGCGTGGCGGCCTTCGATCCGGCACAGGGGGGCGTGATCTCGCCCGGAGGTGTGGGCTACGACATCAACTGTGGGGTCCGGTTGTTGCGCACGCCCCTGCGTGCCGAGGAGCTCGGCACCCACTTGCCGCGCCTGATGGATCGGCTCTTCGAGCGCATTCCGGCCGGCGTGGGGCGGGGGTACAGCGATACCCTGCTGCGCAACCGGGACATGCGCCGGCTGCTGCGCGAGGGGGCGGAGTGGGCCGTCGAGGTGGGGCTGGGCGAGCCCGCGGATCTGGGGCGGATCGAGGACGGTGGCCGGCTGCCCGGTGCGGACCCCGAGGCGGTCAGCGATCGGGCCATCCAGCGCGGCCGGGATCAGGTGGGCACCGTCGGTTCCGGCAACCACTTCATCGAGATCGGCTGCGTTGACGCCGTCTACGACGAGCCCGCTGCCCGGCGCCTGGGGCTGGAGGCGGGGACGCTGACCGTGCTCATCCACTCTGGCTCGCGCGGGCTCGGCCACCAGGTCTGTGATGACTTCCTGGTGACCATGGAGCGGATCACCGGGCGCAACAGCATCGAGCTGCCCGACCGACAGCTGGCCTGTGCGCCGCTGAGCTGCTCCGCCGCCCGGGATTACCTGGGGGCCATGCAGGCCACCGCCAACTTCGCCTACGTCAACCGCCAGGCCATGACCCAGCGAGTGCGCCAGGTCTTCGCCGAGGTCCTCGGCGAGACCGCACACCTGGAGCTGGTCTACGACGTCTCGCACAACATCGCCAAGTTCGAGCGCCATCGGATCGACGGCGAGGAGCGCGAGCTGTGCGTCCACCGCAAGGGGGCCACCCGCGCCTTCCCGCCGGGGCATCCGGAGCTGCCCGAGGACCTGCGCGGGCTGGGGCAGCCGGTGCTGTTGCCCGGCGACATGACCCGCTACTCCTACGTCCTGCTCGGTACCCAGGGCGCCTACGCCGAGACCTTCGGCTCCTGCGCCCACGGCGCCGGGCGCCGGCTAAGCCGCCGTCAGGCCAAGCGGGCGGCCAAGGGGCGGGACCTGGATGCCGAGCTGGCCGCCGCCGGCATCGAGGTGCGCGCCTCGTCGCGGGATACGGTGGCCGAGGAGCTGGCCGAGGCCTACAAGGACGTGGCCGACGTGGTGGACGTGGTCGCCCACGCCGGCATCGGCCGCCGGGTGGCCCGGCTGCGTCCGCTCGGCGTGCTCAAAGGGTAGGTAGGCGCGGGGCGGGCTAGCGCAGCACCCCGCGCTCCTCCAGGGCGGCAAGGATCCGGCGAACCGAGGTCTCCAGATCCTCCGCCACCGTATCGACGTGGACCTCGGGCTGCTCCGGCGCCTCGTAGGGGATGTCCACGCCTGGCAGCCCCTGGATCTCGCCGGCGTCGGCGCGGGTGTAGAGGCCGTCCAGGTCCGCAGCGCGGCACGCCTCGATGGGGGCGTCCACGTACACCTCGATGAACTCGCCGGGCTCCACCCGCTCGCGGACCATGGCGCGGTCGTCGCGGTAGGGCGAGAGGCTGGCGCAGACGGTGATCAGCCCGGCGTCGACGAACATGGTGGCCGTCTCGGCGATGCGGCGGATGTTCTCGGCCCGGGCGTCCCGGCTGAAGTCCAGGTCGTGGCTCAGGCCGTGGCGGACGTTGCCGGCGTCGATCAGGTAGCTGTGGTAGCCGCGGCGAAACAGTGCCTGCTCCAGGGCGTTGGCCAGGCTCGACTTGCCCGAGCCGGACAGGCCGGTGAGCCAGACGATGCACGGCCGCTGGCCCTTCTGCCCGGCGCGCTGGGCCTTGCTCAGCGCCAGCTGGCGGCGCGGCACGTCGGTCTCGGCGCCGGCGGCCTCGGTGGCGGCGCGGGTGACCATGCCGGCGCCGACGGTGTGCAGGCTCATCCGGTCGATGACGATGAACGCACCGGTGTTGGCGATCTCTTCATAGGGGTCGAACGGCACCCGCGCCGAGAGCTGGACGCGGCACAGGCCGATCTCGTTGAGCCCGAGTTCCTCCGCCTGGTGGTGCTCGAGGGTGTTGACGTCGATGCGGTGGTGGATGCGCTCGACCACCGCCGGGACGGTGGCCGTGCCCAGCTTGATGTCGTACTGGCGTCCGGGCAGCAGGGGTTGTTCGGCCATCCACACGATGCGCGCATCCAGGGTGTCGTCCACCGTCGCCGGTCGCCGTGGGCTGGCGAGGACGTCGCCGCGGGAGATATCGATCTCGTCGGCCAGCGTGACGGTCACCGACTGCGGCGGGAAGGCCACGTCTAGGTCGCCGTCGTAGGTGACCACGCGCTCCACGCGGCTGCGCAGCCCGGAGGGTAGGGCGACGACCTCATCACCGGGGCGGACCGTGCCGGCGGCCAGGGTGCCGGCGAAGCCGCGGAAGTCGTGGGAGGGGCGGATCACGGTCTGCACCGGCAGGCGCAGATCACGCAGGTTACGGTCGGCCTTGGCCTCGATCGTCTCCAGAAATTCCATTAGCGTCGGGCCGTCGTACCACGGCATCTGCTCGCTGCGGTGGACGACGTTGTCGCCCTTAAGCGCAGACAGCGGCACGCAGCGCACGTCGGGGATGCCGAGCCGGCGCGCGAAGGCCGTGTACTCGTCACGGATGCGCTCGAACGCGCCCTGATCCCAGTCGACCAGATCCATCTTGTTGATGGCCAGCACGACATGGCGGATGCCCAGCAGCGCGCAGATGTAGCTGTGCCGGCGGGTCTGCACCTGCACCCCGTGGCGGGCGTCGACCAGGATCACCGCCAGCTGCGCCGTCGAGGCACCGGTGGCCATGTTGCGGGTGTACTGCTCGTGGCCCGGGGTGTCGGCGATGATGAACTTGCGCTTGTCGGTGGAGAAGTAGCGGTAGGCGACGTCGATGGTGATGCCCTGCTCGCGCTCGGATTGCAGGCCATCGACGAGCAGCGCCAGGTCCACGTCGTCGCCGGTGGTGCCGTAGCGACTCGAGTCCTGGCGTACCGCGGCCAGCTGGTCCTCGTAGACCAGCGCCGAGTCGTGGAGCAGCCGCCCGATGAAGGTGCTCTTGCCGTCGTCCACCGAGCCGCAGGTGATAAAACGCAGCAGATCCTTGTGCTCGTGCTGCTTGAGATAGGCTTCGATGTCGGTGGCGATCAGATCGGAGGCGTGGGACATGATCAGAAATACCCCTGGCGTTTTTTCTCTTCCATCGACCCCGCCGAGTCGTGGTCGATGACCCGCCCCTGCCGCTCGGAGGTGCGGGTGAGCAGCATCTCCTGGATGATCTCCGGCAGGGTATCGGCCTCGGAGCGGATCGCGCCGGTGAGCGGGTAGCAGCCGAGGGTGCGGAAGCGGACCTTCTCGTAGCGCGGCTGCTCGCCTTCTTCCAGCGGCATGCGCTCGTCGTCGACCATGATCAGGGTGCCGTCGCGCTCGACCACCGGGCGCTCGGCGGCGTAGTAGAGGGGGACGATGGGGATGTCCTCCAGATAGATGTACTGCCAGATATCCAGCTCCGTCCAGTTGGACAGGGGGAAGATGCGCATGCTCTCGCCCTTGTGGACGCGGCCGTTGTAGAGCTGCCAGAGCTCCGGGCGCTGCCCCTTGGGGTCCCAGCGGTGGTGGCGGTCGCGGAAGGAGTAGACGCGCTCCTTGGCGCGGGATTTCTCCTCGTCGCGGCGGGCGCCGCCGAAGGCCGCATCGAAGCGGTGCCGGTCCATCGCCTGCTTGAGCGACTGGGTCTTCATGACGTCGGTATGCACCTTGGAGCCGTGGCTGAACGGCCCGATGCCCTGCTCGACGCCCTCCTGGTTGATGTGGACGATCAGCTCCATGCCCGACTCGCGCGCCATGCGGTCGCGGAAGGCGATCATCTCGCGGAACTTCCAGGTGGTGTCCACGTGCATCAGGGGGAAGGGCGGCTTGCCCGGGTAGAACGCCTTGAGCGCCAGGCGCAGCATCACCGAGGAGTCCTTGCCGATGGAGTAGAGCATCACCGGGTTGTCGAACTCCGCGGCGACCTCGCGGATGATGTGGATGCTCTCCGCCTCAAGCTCCTTGAGGTGGGTGAGCCGTGCCTCGCTGATCTCCATACCCTTGATCACCTGACCGAAAGCCCGCGTTGGTCGAGTATTGTAAAGGATCGCTCGGCGGTCGCGTCAGAGCCGATGGCCATGTCCTTATGGTGTCCGTTCCGGGTCAGCGTGTCGCGTCGTCTATCCGGCCGGGCCGGGCATCTGGAAGACGGTCTTCGGAAAGGTTAGCTGCTCGTCCGGGTTGGCGAATGCTCGACGGGCGTTGGCCTCCTGTTCGCCCAGGTACAGATACCAGGCCTGCGGCGAGCAGTGGTGCCGTGGCTGGAACACCGCCGGGTCGAGGATCCCGACGTTGCGCCCCGCGCCACGGCCCTGGTCGTCTGTCCCGGGGGCACGCACAGATTCGTAGCGTACTGCCCCGATTCCGGCCTGGGCCGCTGTTTCTCCGAGGGACTGCGTCGCGGAGTAGTCGGTCGGATCGGTCCATAGGGCCCGATGCGTAGCCAGATTGCCGGCGGTGAGGTCGAGGCCCAGTGAGGTTCGGTAGCCTGCTGAAAAGACGGTCAGTTGAGCCTCCTGTGCCGGAGGCTCCGTGCCCTCGGAGACGAAGAAGAACCGGAAGCGGTGGAAGGCGAACTCCGCCAGGGCCGTGTGGATCGCTTCAGCCGCGTAGAACACACCGTAAGGCGAGAACGGTCGGCGGAAACGGCTGCCGTTGGGGTTGGGGGGGCGATAGCGGAAAGGGGTCTTGAGCAGGTAGTCCAGCTGTTCGGTGCCCGCCGGGTAAGCTGGCTTGCTCTGCTCCAGAAGGGCCTCCAGGCGCTCCTGATCGGAATGGCTTCTGACGAGTCTCCGCGTGGCGGGGTAGTGCTGGCTCTCAACAGCCCGCCACACCCAGCCACTGCGGGGCGCGGCTTCTTGGAGAAGGTCTTCGGTGTGGAGTGTCAGCGTTGGAGGCATGGCGTTCAAAGCACGGCACGGTGGGCATCAAGATAGTCGACGACTTCCACGAGGCCGTCCACGTGCTGAATCCTGGTTGACGGTACACAACCCAGATCGTGATTGGGGTGTTGCATCCACTGGCGCATGACCCGCTCGTCGCCAGCGCAAATCGCCCCGAGCGACCTCGCCACCCGGACAAGCAGCAGGCTCAGCTCCCACGCCTTGGTGCCGGGCTGGAGGTGGTAGGCCCCCCTTTGCATCCGCGAGACGGTCGACGCACTCACGCCAATCACCTCGGCGAGCTGGCGGTTGGACAAACCGAGGAGATCGGCGGCGTTGGTCACGGCTTCGGTCAGGACACGGCGGTCCGGGTCGGCTTCTTGCGGCGCTTGGGTAGCCATGATTGGCACCTCTTCGGTCCTTTCCTCAGACAACAATACGATAAATATTGTCTGAAGAAAGGGTGTCCCCAGCAAGTGTGCCCCGGCTCAGGGGACTTCCCGGCCGGCGCGCGGTGTGCCAAGTTTTGATGCAGGATCAGGTCAGAAACAGGAGAGGCCGTCATGACCGTGCTCGCACGCAAGACGGAGTGGAACGAGGTGCGCCTGCCGCCGGAGATCGCCGGGCAGTTCTCGGATGTCGATTACTTCGAGGTGGTGGTGACCCGCAAGGGCCGGCTGCTGCTCTCGCCGGTGAACCCGCAGGAGAAAGAGGAGCGGGTCAAGGAGGAGATCCAGGAGCTCGGCGTCGCCGAGGACGACCTGCGCGCCGCAGCCGCTGCGTTGCTGGGCAAGCGTTCTTAATCCCTGTGACGGTGGGTGGTAATGTGGATCCCACAGGGGGTTGGGTGCGGGTCGAGCAGACCGCCCGAAACATCCGGGACTGGCTCAGCCGCCTGGGCGTGCTCGGCGATGCCGGGGAACCGGATCGGGTGGCCGTGCATGCGCTGATGGGCGGTGAGGCGGATCTGCGCCGCGGGGCTTGGGCGGCCTATCCGGAGCAGGACGCCGTGCTGGTGGGCACCCAGGACATGCTCCTCTCCCGCGCGCTGATGCGCGGCTACGGCATGAGCCGTTACCAGTGGCCGGTCCACCATGCCCTGCTGCACAACGACGCCCTGTGGGTGTTCGACGAGGTCCAGCTGATGGGTCCGGCCCTGCCCACCACCGCGCAGCTGGAGGCATTCCGGCGCGATCTGGGCACGACCGGCCCGTCGCGCAGCATCTGGGTCTCCGCCACCCTGCAGGCGGAGTGGCTCGATACCGTGGACTTCCGCCGCCACCGCCAGGATGGGGTCGCGCTGGCCGACCATCTGGACCACGTCGCTGCGGCTGCGCGGGCGCTGGCCAAGGCCCTGGCGTGGCTCGGTTACCGACCAAGGGTGCCTGTGTCCATGGAAAGCTTTGCGGACCCGGTGCAGCGCGACGACTGGATCCAGAACAAACACATGCAGGTGTTCTCGCTCTTTAGCGATACCCACCCTGAAACCACCATCGATGTATTCGTTACGGAACCGTTCTCCTTCGAGGACGAGTACCAGCGGGCTGATCGTTACACCATCGAGTCGGGTGTCGAGATCCGCGCCGTCACCCCGGAAACACTGATCGCTATGAAGCGCATCGCTGATCGGGACCGGGATCGCGATGACATCCAGCACTTGCAATGGATCATCGAGGAGCGTCGCCAGGAGCCGGGTGATGACTAGGAATACGAAAGATCCCTGGGAGTCCGCCACCTTTGAAGGCGCCCGCCGCGCCCAGATCCGGCGGAGCATGCGGCTGTCTCCGCGGCGCCGTCTGGAAGCCATGATCGAGCTCGAACAAACGGCAAAATACCTGGCCGCTGTACCCCGCGCGAGCACAACGGAGGCAAGTACCTCACGGAGTGTCAACGAACCGTCTTCGGGTTATGACGGGATCTCTGTCTCGAGGGAGCATAGCCTTGTCCTCTCCGGCTGCACGCCGGTCCCTCTGGCGAGTTACCTCAAGGCCCTGGGCATTCTGCGCCTGGTCGTCGAGCAGGCGGATCCGGAGGCCCGCGGCTGCTGGCAGAACGAGCAGTTCGTCCTGGAGAGCCGGCTGGATGCGGAGGAACTGAAGCGGTTCTTTCTGGAGGAATATCGGCCGACGCCGCTGCTCGCCCCCTGGGGCGCCCGTTCGGGCTTCTACCCCGGGTCGGCGGAATCGGGAGCGCGGAAGATCCTGGAAACGATCGAGGCAACCGAGGACGCCCGCCTGGAATTCTTCCGCCAATCTATTCAGGACGTCCGTGCCTTATTGAAGCGGTACGGGTTTTCAGAAAAGCCCGGCGACGATCGCAAGCTGGAGCTACTGCGTCTCTGCCGTGCAGAGCTTCCCGAAGAGCTCGTGCAGTGGTTGGATGCGTGCTACACGCTGACCGCTGACTGGCGCCGTTTTCCGCCGTTGCTCGAGACGGGCGGCAATGAGGGAAGCGGTAGCTACCTCTTCGGCTTTGGGCAGATGGTCGTGGATTGCCTGCACAAGCGAGTCCACGACACAGCGCTGGATGCGGCCCTGCTTGGAGCTAGCGTCCCGGATGCCCAGACAGACCAATTGCCAGGTCAGTTTGCCCCGGATATGGCTGGAGGCCCAAACCAGGGTGCGGGGTACTCCGGGGATCTTACCACTAACCCTTGGGATTGCCTGCTCGCACTGGAAGGGACATTGCTCTTTTACTCGGCAACCACGCGTCGGTCTGGGCGCTAACG
Source organism: Halorhodospira halophila (assembly GCF_016653405.1). NCBI lineage: Bacteria > Pseudomonadati > Pseudomonadota > Gammaproteobacteria > Chromatiales > Ectothiorhodospiraceae > Halorhodospira > Halorhodospira halophila. Next base: position 15,630 of record NZ_NHSN01000033.1, on the reverse strand, counting down.
CGCCTCTGGCGGGCGAGGGGTCAAGTGGTGGGCGATCCCCCGGGCAGCCCGGAAGAGTGTCGTATGCGGGACCGCTCGCAAGGCACCGCTGTAAACCGCCCAGTATGCGGGTCTCCAAGGGGGCTGAATTCCGTGGCTGAAAGCCACGGCCTCATTGAGCCTATTCTGAGTCCCGCCAATTACCCGGTGCGCAGGAGCGGATTCAGTCCTGCGCGAAGCCCGGCAGATGGAACGCCGCCGCCTCGGAGACCCCCTGCAGGCCGCACTCCCTGGGGATCGGGGGCGGGGCGCCGGCGAGCACCTCCAGGACGGTCCGGACGCCGCCGGCGAGGGCTTCCAGGTGGTAGCCCCCCTCCAGCACAAAGGCCAGTCGGCCCTCGCAGTGCCGGTCGGCGATCCCTTGTACCACACCGGTCGGGGCGCCGAAGCCGGCGAAGGTGGCGTTGAGGGCCAGGTCGAACTGGTGTGCGTCGAAGCCGGCCGAGACCTGCACCAGGTCCGGCTGGAACCAGTCCGCTGCGGGCACCAGGATGTCGTTGAAAGCGCTGAGCAGGGCCGCATCACCGGGGCCCGCCGGCAAAGGGGCCGAAGCGGTGCCGATCTTGCGAGTGGTCATAGGGCCAGTATATGACCAGCGAGCGGCGGGCGTTGGGACAGGGCGGCCGGCGTGAGGTCGGCTCAGAAGGGCCACACCCACGGGATCACGGCCAGCGCTACGGCGCCGGTGACCAGGTTCAGCGGCAGGCCGGCGCGCAGGTAGTCGGTAAAGTGGTAGCCGCCGGGGCCGTAAACCATCAGGTTGGTCTGGTAGCCCATGGGGGTGGCGAAGCTCGCCGAGGCGGCTAGCATGATCGCCACGGCAAAGGGGACCACGCTGACACTCAGATCCGCGGCGACGGACGCGGCGATGGGGACCATCAGAACGGCCGCCGCGTTGTTGGTGATCACGGAGGTGAAGAGCACGGTGACCAGGTAGACAACTGCCAAGTTGAGCCAGGGCACCTCGCCGGCAAGCTGCAGGAGGCCCCCGGCAATGACGGCGGCCAGCCCGGTCTGGTCCATCGCCGCGCCGATGCCGAAAGCGGCGGCGATGGTCAGGATCACGGACCAGTCCACCGATTGCCGCGCGGCGTTGAGCGTCATGCAGCGGGTGGCCAGCAGCGCGGCGCCGGCAGCCAGTGCCCCCTCCAGCATGCTTAGCCATCCGACGCCGACGACCCCGAGCATCACGCCGAGGATCCCCAGCGCCAGCCAAGCCCGGTCGTGGCGCGGCACGGCGGAGCCCTCGATGCCGCGGACGAGCAGAAAGTCGCGGGCGTTGCGCTGGCGCTCGACGAACCCCTCGCCGGCCTCGATCAGGAGGGTGTCGCCGGGGCGCAGGACGATGTCACCGATCTTGCCGTCGACCCGCTCGCCATTGCGGGCGACGGCAATGACCACGGCGTCGTAGCGGGTTCGGAAGCGGCCGTCACGGACCGTCCGGTTGGCCACCGGGCAGGTCTCGGAGACCACCACCTCGACGAGCCGGCGGTCGGAGCGGCGGCCGTCGAGCTTGAAGACCTGATCCGTGGCCGGTTGGAGGCCGCGTATCTTCTGCAGCTCCACCACCGAGTCCACCACGCCGACGAAGACCAGGCGGTCGCCGGCGCGCAGCTTCTCCCGGGGCGAGACCGCGGGCAGGATCTCGCCGCCGCGGTCGATCTCCATCAGGTAGCAGCCGGGCAGATGGCGCAACCCGGCCCGTTCGATGGTCCGGCCGACCAGCGGCCCGCTGGGCTCGACGATCATCTCGACCGTGTACTCGCGCGGATCTTCGAGGGTCTCCGCCGCCGGTCGGCGATCCGGGAGCAGCCAGCGGCTGGTGGCGAACATAAAGGCCAGCCCGACGATCAGCACCGGGATGCCGACCCAAGCGAGTTCGAAGAGCATCAGCCCCTCGCCGGTGCGTTGCTCCAGCGCGCCGTTGACCACCAGGTTGGTGCTGGTGCCGATGAGCGTGCAGGTGCCGCCGAGCATGGCGGCGTAGGACAGCGGCAGGAGGAGTTTCGACTCGGCGAGGTTGTGCTTGCGTGCCCAATCCCCCACCGCCGGGATGAGCATGGCCACCACCGGGGTGTTGTTGAGGAACGCCGAGAAGCCGGCCACCGGCAGGGTCAGCCGGCGCTGGGCATCGAGCAGGGAGCGCGGGCGACCCAGCAGGCGGGTGCTGACCCACTGGACCCCGCCGGTCTCGCGGATGCCGGCCACCACCACGTAGAGCGCGGCCACGGTGAGCACGCCGGGGTTGGAGAGGCCCTCGAAGGCCTCCCTGGGCCCGATCACGCCGCTGACCAGGAGCACGGTCACCGCCCCGAGGAAGGCCATGTCCGGAGCCAGGCGCGTTGTGATTAGGGTGGTCAGCAGGGCGACGACGACGGCGGCCGTCAGGTACGCCTCCCAGCCCATGGCGCTAGATCGCCCCGCGCTGCTGGAGGGCCTGCAGGAGGTGTGCGGTGGCGGTCTCGACGCTGTCCCGGTCGGTGTCGATGATCAGGTCCGGGTCGTCCGGCGCCTCGTAGGGGTCGTCGATGCCGGTCATCCCCTGGAGCTCGCCGCGCCGCGCGCGGGCGTAGAGGCCCTTGGGGTCGCGCTGCTCGCAGGTGGCCAGCGGGGCGCGGACGTGGACCTCCAGGAAGCGTTCGGCGCCGATGGCCTCGCGCACCCGGGCGCGGTCCTCGCGATAAGGCGATATGAAGGCGGTGATCACGATCAGGCCGGCATCGAGCAGCAAGCGGGTGACCTCGCCGATGCGGCGGATGTTCTCCTGCCGCCCGGCGGCGGAGAGGTCCAGGTCCCGATTGAGCCCGTGACGGATGTTGTCGCCGTCGAGCAGGAAGCTGTGGCGCCCCCGCTCATGCAGGGCGTGCTCCAGGGCGTTGGCCAGGGTCGACTTGCCGGAGCCGGAGAGGCCGGTCAGCCAGACCGCCACGGGCCGTTGCCCGAGGGCCGCGGCGCGGTCCTCGGGGCGGATGCGGGTCTGGTGCCAGACAAAGTGCGGCTGTTCCGGCATGGCGGTGACCGCTGCCAGGCTCAGACGAAGGTGAGCCAGTCGGTGTGTGCCGGGTCGCGTCCCTCCACCGCCGCGAAGTAGCGCGACTGCAGCCGCTCGGTGATCGGTCCGCGGTGCCCGGGGCCGATGGTGCGGCCGTCGAGCTCGCGGATCGGCGTGACCTCGGCGGCGGTACCGGTGAAGAAGGCCTCGTCGGCGATGTAGACCTCGTCGCGGGTGATCCGCCGCTCGCGCACCTCGATGCCCTCCTCGGCGGCCAGGCGCAGGATGGTGTCCCGGGTGATGCCCTCAAGCGCCGAGGTGAGCGCCGGGGTGTGGAGCACGCCGTCGCGGACCATGAAGAAGTTCTCGCCGGAGCCCTCGCAGACGAAGCCGTCCACGTCGAGCAGCAGCGCCTCGTCGCACCCGGCCCGGGCGGCCTCCTGCACGGCGAGCATCGAGTTCATGTAGTTGCCGTTGGCCTTGGCCCGGCACATGGCGATGTTCACGTGGTGGCGGGTGAAGGAGCTGGTCTGCACGCGGATGCCCCGCTCCCGGCTCTCGTCGCCGAGGTAGGCGCCCCAGTGCCAGGCCGCCACCATGGTGTGGGTCCGCAGGCCGTCGGCGTGCAGCCCCATGCCCTCGGAGCCGTAGAACGACATGGGCCGGATGTAGGCGCTGCTCAGGCCGTTGCGGCGGACCGCGTCGATGCATGCCTGGTTGATCGTCTCGGGCGTGTGGGCGATCTCCATGCCGAGGATCTTGGCGGAGTTGAAAAGCCGCCGGGTGTGCTCGTGCAGGCGGAAGATCGCCGGCCCCTGATCGGTGGTGTAGGCCCGCAGCCCCTCGAAGACGCCCATGCCGTAGTGCAGGGTGTGGGTCAGGCAGTGGACCCGGGCCTCGCGCCAGGGCAGCATCTCACCATCGAGCCAGATGGAACCGTCGCGATCGGCGAAGGACATGGAATGAATCTCCGTCGGTAGTCATCGGGACCTGGGTGCAGCGCCGCAGTTTGCCATACTTGCCCGGCCGATGCCGCCCGCTGCCGGCGCGAAGGCGCCTTTAACCCTCCATGATCCGCTCCCAGATTCCGCTTACGGCCGCCCGCTCGTCGGCGAGCTCCTCGCTGTCGACCGCGGCGTCCTGATCCTGCAGGGCGAGCTGGTGGACGCGGCGCCGGTAAGCGCGGTAGGCGCCGGCCAGGCGGTTGGCGTCCGCCTCGTCCAGCCGACCGGCCCGGGCGAGCTCGCGCAGCAAGCGGATGTTGTCCGGGTAGCGGGTCAGCTCTGGGTGGTCGTGGGCGGCGTCGAGGACGCCGTACTGGACGATGAACTCGATATCGGTCAGCCCGCCGCGGTCGTTCTTGAGGTCGAAGCGCCCGGCGCGGCGACTGCCTTTCTCCTTGCGCTGGCGCTCGCGCATGCCGGCGACGGCCTCGCGCAACGCCGCTGTGTCGCGTCCCTGGCAGAGCACCTCGGCGCGGATCCGCTCGAACGCCTCGCGTGGTCCGGGGTCGCCGGCGACGCCGCGGGCCCGCACCAGGGCCTGGTGCTCCCACGTCCAGGCACCCTCGTGCTGATACTGGCGGAAGGCGTCCAGGGTGGTGCTCATCAGTCCGGCATTGCCCGACGGGCGCAGTCGGGTGTCGACCTCGTAGACGATGCCCCCGGGGGTGACGGTGTTGAGGACGTGGACCACGCGCTGGGCCAACCGGGCGAAAAAGACCTGGTTGTCGATGGACCGCTCGCCGTCGGTATGCTGCGCCTCGCCGCGGCTGTCGTGGAGGAAGACCAGATCCAGATCGGATCCGTAGCCCAGCTCCAGGCCGCCGAGCTTGCCGTAGCCGGCCACGGCGAACCCGGCCTCGCGGCGCTTGCCGTCATCGGTGCACATGGGCCGGCCGTGGCGGTGGACCAGGTGGGCGCGGCAGATGGATACCGCTCGCTCCAAGGCGGTCTCGGCGATCTGGGTGAGGTAGTCGCTGACCACCATCAGCGGTGCGGCGCCGGAGACATCGGCGGCCGCCACCTTGAGTTGGTTGGCCTGTTTGAACTGGCGCAGCGCCTCCATCTGTTGCTCGAGGTCATCCTCGGCGATGCGCCGCAGGCGGCTGTCCAGATCCGTTTCCAGGGCCTCGCGCCCGAGGGGTTCGTAGAGGGTGCGGGGGTCGAGGAGTTCGTCGAGCAGCAGCGGGTGTGCCGCCAGGAAGCGCGCCACCCACGCCGAGGCGTCGCAGAGCTGGACCAGCTGCGAGAGCGCCATGGGGTGCTCGACCAGCAGGGCCAGGTAGGCGGTGCGCCGGGCCACCGTCTCGATCAGGTCGAGGATCCGCTCCAGGGCCAGATCCGGGCGGCGGGCGCGCACGCAGGCGTTGATCACCAGGGGCATCAACCGGTCCAGGCGGTGGCGGCCGCGGGCCGACAGCGCGCGCACCTCGGCGCCCTCGCGAAGGCGCTCAAGGCGTCGGGCGAGGTGTCCGGGCTCGGGGAAGCCAAGACCGTGAAGCCGTTCGGCGGCCTCGTCGGGGTCCAGGTGGCCGTTCCACAGCAACTCGGCGGGGTCCTCGTCGCCCTCGGCGTCCTCGGCCTGCGGGGCGGCGAAGACTTGGTCGAAGTGGTCGTGGATGTGCCGCCGGGTCGTTTCGAGCTCCGCCTCGAAGGTGTCGGCGTCGTCGTAACCGGCGGCCAGTGCCACCCGGGTACGGCCGATGGGGTCCTCGGGCACGGTGTGGCTCTGCTCGTCGGCGAGCATCTGCACGGCGTTTTCGACCCGGCGCAGGAACCGGTAGCCGCCGCGCAGCTCCTCGACCGCGTGCTCGGGCAGCAGCTGCTGATCGGCGATGGTCTCGAGGGTGGTCATCAGCCGCCGCGAGCGCAGCGCCGGATCGCGGCCGCCGCGGATCAGCTGGAAGGCCTGGGTAACGAACTCCACCTCGCGGATTCCGCCCAGGCCGGTCTTGATATTGCGTGCCGTCCCGCGCCGCTGCACCTCGCGGGCGATCATCGCCTTCATCTCGCGGATCTGCTCGAGGGCCCCGTAGTCCAGGTAGCGGCGGTAGACGAAGGGGCGCAGGCTGCGGGTCAGCTCGTCGCCGGCGGTGTAATCCCCACCGACGCAGCGCGCCTTGATCATGGCGTAGCGCTCCCACTCCCGCCCCTGGCTTTCGTAGTAGGTCTCGACGGCGGAGAAAGGCAGGGCCAGGGGGCCGGCGTCGCCGTTGGGGCGCAGGCGCATGTCGACGCGGTAGGGCTGGCCGTCGGGAGTGATCTCGCTGAGCGCGCCGATGAGCTGTCGGCCGAGCTTGACGAAGAACTCGTCGTTGCTGCGTGGCCGGTTGCCGTCGGTCTCCCCAGTCTCGGGGAAGGCGAAGATCAGATCGATGTCCGAGGAGAAGTTCAGCTCGCGTCCGCCGAGCTTGCCCATGCCCAGCACCACCAGGTGCTGGGGATCGCCGTCGGGGCTGCGCGGGGAGCCCCAGCGCTCGGACAGGGCGCGGTGGAGCCAGCCAAGGGTCAGATCGATGCACGCCTCGGCCAGGTCGCTGGTCTCCTCCAGGGTCTCTTCCAGTCCGGTCCAGCCGGCCAGGCTGCGGTAGGCGATGCGCACCATCTCGCGGCGCCGGAAGCGACGCAGGGCGCGGTAGAGCTCGGCCTCTTCGGTGGCGGCGTCGAGGCATGGGCGCAGGCGCTGCCGGTGTCCGCTCTCGCCGTAAGCGGTGAATAGGTCGCCGCTTTCGGCCAGGTCGTGGAGCAGCTCCGGCTGCCGTTCGGCGACGGCCTGGGCGACGAAGTCGCTGGCGGCGACGACCCGGGGCAGGCTGGCGGTGATGCGTTCGTCGTCGGGCACCGCCCCGGCCTCGTGCAGGGTGGCCAGGTGGCGCTCGGCGAGCTCGTGCAGGGAATCGGGTAGGGCATCCATGCCCGCAGTTTCGGCGCCGGGGCGGGGCGGTGTCCAGTCTCAGCGGCCCAGGCGGCCCAGGCGGCCCAGCTGGCGCAGCCCCTTGGCCACGCGCTCGATGACCGTTCGTCGCTGCAGCCGGGCGACGGCGGGGGGCATGCGGGCCGGATCCTTGCCCCATCCGTAGCGGGCCCAGGCGTTCCAGTCCTGCTGCGCCGCCCAGCGCCACAGCGGCCCGCCGCGGCGATCCGGGTCGCGCAGCAGGGCGGTGCCGAAGTCGATCACCACCGCCTCGTGCTCTGGGGTGAGGATGATGTTGTCGTGGCGCTTGAGATCGGCGTGGGCCACGCCGCGCGCGTGCATGCCGGCGATGGTCCGGCGCAGGCCGACCACCGCGGGGTGTGGGGTGGCAGCATCCGGTGTGCGCACGTAGGGAAAGCGGATCTTCCACCCCGGCTGGTACGCCAGGACCAGCCACGCACCTGCGTACAGGCCGTAGCAGTGGGCGATGCCGGGTACGCCCGCCAGGCGCTGGTAGATGCGGTATTCGCGGCGGATCGCCCAGCGGCTGGCCGCATACGCCAGCCCGGGTCGAGGTGTCTTGATCACCAGCGGCGGGTCGTGGTCCGCGAAGATATGGACCTGACTCTGATTGGCGGTGGTCCCCCGAGGCGCATCGCCGCCGCTGCGCAGCAGGGCGGCGATGCGCTCTTCGGTGAGCGGGGGCGTCGCGTCGGCGGGGGGCTCGGCCATGGCTGCGGGGCGTCAGCCGAGACGCAGCCCCATGATGATCAGACCGATGGTCAGCAGCGTGGCGATGATCGGCTCGCCGTTGGGCTGGAGGCTCTGGCGGAACGACCAGCTGGTGACGTTCAGCGGGCGATCCGGGTTGAGATTGGGGATCAGCGCCGAGGTCTTGGCATGCCACGGCTCCCACTGCTCGGGGAATTTCTTGCGCAGCTTGGCGTCTTCCTTCTGGATCGCCGGCGGGTAGTAGAGGATGGCGAAGGCGAGGGCGACCGGAACCAGCCACAGGACCTGGCCAGCCATGAGGAAGCCGCCGATGATCAGAAAGTTGCCCACGTACAGCGGGTGGCGGACCAGGGCGTAGGGGCCGTCCTGGGCCAGTTCCTTGTCTTTGCTTAGGTAGCCGGCCGCCCACAGCCGGAACACGATCCCGGCGCCGGCGATGACCGCGCCCAAGGCGTAGAGCCAGCCTACGGTGGGGGCGCTGACGACGACGATGACGATCAGCAGCAGGATGCCGAGCGCCTGGCGCGCCTTGTGCCGCTCATGGACGACGGAGTTGTAAAGGCTCTTGGGATGGAGGTTCATGCGCTTCTGCCAGCCGGGTGTCGGAAATGGCCGGAAGCGTACCATCGTCGCCGGGTGGCTTCTAGCCGGAACTGCCTACTGCGGGTTGTTGCTGGGAGCGCCCCGGCGGGCCGGCTTGCAACTTGCCAGCTGCGGACGGAGACTGGGCGGCCATGGATACCGTCTTCATTCGCGGCCTGCAGGTCGAGACCGTTATCGGCATCTTTGAGTGGGAGCGGCGCATCCACCAGCGGGTGCGCATCGACCTAGAGATGTCCGCCGATATCGCCCGGGCTGCAGCGACCGACTCCATCGACGACGCCCTCGACTACAAGGCCATCGGCAAGCGGATCATTGGGTTCGTCGGGGAGAGTGAGTTCCTGCTCGTGGAGACGCTGGCCGAGGAAGTGGCGAAGATCGTTCGCGACGAATTCGGCGTGGCGTGGCTGCGGCTTTCGGTGAGCAAGCCCGGCGCGCTGCGCGGCGCGGACGATGTGGGCGTGACCATCGAGCGAGGCGAGCGGATTTGAGACAGGCGTATCTGAGCATCGGCAGTAACATCGACCGCGACCGCAACATCCGCTCCGCCATGGCGGAGCTGCGCACGCGCTGGCCGGACATGGTGTTCTCCACCGTCTACGAGACCGCAGCGGTGGGTTTCGAGGGCGAGGACTTCTACAATCTGGTGGCGAGCTTCCGGGCCGAGGAGCCGCTGGAGAACGTCCTGGATACCCTGCGCGAGTTGGAGGATGCCCACGGCCGGCATCGGGCCGGCGAGAAGTTCTCCGCGCGGACCTTGGATCTGGATCTGCTGCTGTGGGGGGATGCAGTCCTCGAGGGCGATCCGGTGACCCTGCCCCGGGATGAGATCCTCCGCTTCGATTTTGTCCTCCGCCCCCTGGCCGAGCTGGCCCCCGAGGCCCGGCACCCGGTCAACGGGGAGTGCTTCCGCGATCTCTGGGCCGGTTTCACCGGCCACCCCTCCATCCGTCGTTCCGTGCCCCTGGCCGACTAGTCCCTGCGCCCGGCGCGGGCGTACGGGTTGGGGGCGTCCGGGTCGGGGCGCGTCTTGAAACGGCGGTGCAGCCACAGGTACTGCTCCGGGGCGTCGCGCACCTGAGCCTCGATGACCGAATTGATCCGCGTGGCGTCAGCGACGTCGTCGCCCGTCGGGAACGGCTCCAGCGCCGGCTCCAGGAAGACGTGCCAGCGGTTGCCGGCCAGGCGCCGGCAGTGCAGCGGCACCACCCGGGCGCCGGTGCTCCGCGCCAGGCGCGCGGTCATGGTTAGGGTGCTGGTCTCGACGCCCATGAACGGCGCGAAGACCGAACCCTGGCGGCCGAAGTCCTGGTCCGGGGCGTAGAAGACGACGTTGCCTTCACGCAGCACGCGCAGGATGCGACGCATGTCGGTATTGGGCAGCACATCGACCACGCCGGTGCGGCGCGCGCGCACCATGGCGGTGTTGAAGGCGCGGTCCTTGGCCGGCTTGTAGACCGGGTAGAAATCTGCCACGTGGGCACCGATGATCTTCCCGCACATCTCTACGCTGGTGTAGTGCGGCCCCAGCAGGATAACCCCGCGACCGCCCTCGCGGGCCGCTTCTAGGTGCTCCAGGCCATCGATGGTGTAGTAGGGCGCCAGGCGGTTGATGGGTGCCCACCAGGCCAGTGCGCCCTCCAGCATGCCGCGGGCGGCCGAGCGGAAGTGGGCGCGTTCCAGGCGGCGCCGTCCCCGTGTGCCCAGCTCTGGGAAGGCCAGGCCCAGATTGGTGCGCACGATGTGACGCCGGCTCGGCACGACCGCCCAGAGCAGCATGCCGAGCCCGTCCCCGAGCCGGCCGATCAGTGGGATGGGCAGCAGTGCGAGCAGGCGCAGCACCCCGAGCCCGAGCCAGGTCGGCCAGTAGGCGGGGTGGAAAATGTTGGTCGGCGGTTTTTTCTTCTTGCCCTTGCGGCGCTTTTTCTTCTCGCTCACCGGCGATCCGTGCTCTTTTCGGGTGAATGGGGCGGCTCGGGAGCGTAGTTTGGGCCGCTGGCGGCCGCCTCGCAAGCTGCCCCCGTAGCCATGAAAAAACCCCCGCCGGGCGAGGCCCGACGGGGGTTCGGTTGCGGCGTCAGGGCGCCGGGAACCGGACGGCTTACATCATGCCGCCCATGCCCCCCATGCCGCCCATGCCACCCATGTCGCCGCCACCGCCTTCGTCGTCCTTCTTCGGCAGGTCGGCGACCATGGCCTCGGTGGTCAGCATCAGCGCGGCCACGGAGGCAGCGTTCTGCAGGGCCGAGCGGGTGACCTTGGTCGGGTCGAGGACACCGGCCTGCACCAGGTCCACGTACTCGCCGGTGGCGACGTTGTAGCCCTGGTTGCCGCTGCCCTCCTTGACCTTGTTGACGATCACGGAGGCGTCCTCGCCGGCGTTGGTCACCAGCTGGCGCAGCGGCTCCTCCATGGCACGGCGGACCAGCGCGACGCCCTGGGTCTGCTCCTCGTTGGCGCCGCTCAGGCCCTCGAGGGCGGCCAGGGCGCGGATCAGGGCCGTGCCACCACCGGGGACGATGCCCTCTTCCACCGCAGCGCGGGTGGCGTGCAGGGCGTCCTCGACGCGGGCCTTCTTCTCCTTCATCTCGACCTCGGTGGCCGCGCCGACCTTGATCACGGCAACGCCACCGACCAGCTTGGCCACGCGCTCCTGGAGCTTCTCCTTGTCGTAGTCGGAGGTGGACTCCTCCATCTGCGCACGGATCTGCTCGACGCGGGCCATGATGTCGTCGTGACGGCCGGCGCCGCCGACGATGGTGGTCTCCTCCTTGGAGATCTGCACCTTCTTGGCGGTGCCCAGGTCGTCGACCGTGGCGTTCTCCAGGGTCATGCCGACCTCGTCGGAGATGACCGTGCCGCCGGTGAGGATGGCGATGTCCTGGAGCATGGCCTTGCGGCGGTCACCGAAGCCGGGCGCCTTGACCGCGGCGACCTTGACGATGCCGCGCAGGTTGTTGACCACCAGCGTGGCCAGGGCCTCGCCCTCAACCTCCTCGGCGATGATCAGCAGCGGCCGGTTCTGCTTGGCCACGCCCTCGAGCAGCGGCAGCAGATCGCGGATGTTGGAGATCTTCTTGTCGTGGAGGAGGATCGCCGCGTCCTCGAGCTCCGCCTTCATCGTCTGCTGATCGGTGACGAAGTAGGGGGAGAGGTAGCCGCGGTCGAACTGCATCCCCTCGACAACATCCAGCTCGTTCTCCAGGCCGGAGCCCTCCTCGACGGTGATCACGCCTTCCTTGCCGACCTTGCCCATGGCATCGGCGATGATTCGGCCCACGGCCTCGTCGGAGTTCGCGGAGATGGTGCCGACCTGGGCGATGGAGTTGTCGTCCTCGCAGGGCTTGGACAGCTCGTTGGCCAGGTAGTTGGAGGCCGTCTCGGTGGCCTTCTCGATGCCCTTCTTGAGCTCCATCGGGCTCATGCCCGCGGCCAGGGACTTCATGCCCTCGCGCAGGATGGCCTGGGCCAGGACGGTCGCGGTGGTGGTGCCGTCACCGGCGACGTCCGAGGTCTGCGAGGAGACCTCCTTGAGCATCTGCGCGCCCATGTTCTCGAAGTGGTCTTCGAGCTCGATCTCCTTGGCGACGGAGACGCCGTCCTTGGTGACGGTGGGGGCGCCGAAGCTCTTCTCGAGGACGGCGTTACGGCCGCGCGGGCCGAGGGTGACCTTGACGGCGTTGGCCAGCTGGTTGACGCCGCTCATCATGCGCTGGCGCGCATCATCGGAGAAACGGATTTCCTTCGCAGCCATGGTTGGCTCCTCTGCTCGATTCGGTGTTCGGGTCTCGGGTGTCTGGCTCGCTGCGCGTTGGAAGTCGGCGCTGCGTCAGCCCTCGAAGACGGCCATGATGTCGTCCTCGCGCATCACCAGGTAATCCTGGCCGTCGATCTTGACCTCGGTGCCGGCGTACTTGCCGAACAGGACCTGGTCGCCGACGTTCACCTCGACGGGGCGACGCTCGCCGTTGTCGAGCATCTTGCCGTTGCCGACAGCGATGACCTTGCCCTTCATCGGCTTCTCGGCCGCGGTGTCCGGGATGACGATGCCGCCCGGGGAAGTGCGCTCTTCTTCAAGGCGCTGGATGACCACTCGGTCGTGCAGGGGACGGATGCTCATCGGTCCTCTCTCCCTCTCTCTTTGGTCGTGGACTCTGGGATCTGGTTCGCCGCGCTTCCCGCGGCCTGCTAGCTGTTAGCACTCGGTAACCGTGAGTGCTAATCATATCGTTCGGTTCTTCTCCGTCAAGGGCTTCCGACACCTGCTTCGGGTGACGTTCCCTGCCGGTACCCGGTGGATGAGGACGCCGATGGTAGAATTCAACCCCTGTTCAACGACCGAGGAGGTGCAGCCATGTCGAGTCGAGAACTGGTCGTCCTGTGCACCTGCCCCGATGAGGAGACCGCCCGCCGGCTCGCCGGCGAGGTGGTGGAGGCGCGGCTGGCCGCCTGCGTCAACATCGTCCCGGGGGTGACCTCCGTCTTCTACTGGGAGGGAGAGGCGCAGGCGGAGACCGAGTGCCTGTTGGTGATCAAGACATCGGATTTTGCCTACACCCGATTGGAGGGGATGCTTGTGGAGCGGCATCCGTATGAACTTCCAGAGGTCATCGCGGTCGGCATCGAAAAGGGCCTGGCAGGCTTCCTGGACTGGATACGCGATGAAACCCGGTAGGAGGGTGTAAGCCGATGAAGGGCAGGATGCGTTACGACCGAGGCGGTCTGATCGCGGCGCTGTGGCTGGCGCTGGGTCTGCTGATTGCGGCCGCCCCGGCACAGGGAATGGTGGATCAGCAGGAGATCTTCCCGTTCACCGTCGAACAGGTGGGCGAGGATCGCCTGGTCGCACGCTGGGACGTGGCTGAGGACCACTACCTCTACCGCCACGCCTTCGACTTCGAGTTGCGCGACGGTGATAACGAGATCGTCGAGGTCGCGTACCCGAGCGGCGAGTCGTTCTCCGACGAGTTCTTCGGCGATGTGGTCATCTACCGGGGCACGCTGCAGGTGCACCTGGAGACCGCGGAGCCGATCGGCGAGGGGGCGCAGCTCTACGCCGAGTTCCAGGGTTGCAACGAGCCCGATTCCCTCTGCTACCCGCCAAGCAGCCTGGAGGCCGACCTCGGCTCCGGTGCCGTGCAGTACAGTGATGGCTCCGGCGGCCCCGCCGGCGGGGCCGGCAGTGGTCAGGGGCCCATGGGGGACCTGCAGGCGCTGCTCGGCGGCGGCAACCTCTGGGCCATCCTCGGGGGATTCTTCGTCGCCGGGCTGCTGCTCGCCTTCACCGCCTGCATCTACCCGATGATCCCGATCCTCTCGGGGCTGATCGTCGGCAGTCAGCCCGGCGGAGGCCGGCCCGGTACCGGGCGCGCGCTTTGGTTGTCCTTCGTCTACGTCCAAGGCATGGCGATTACCTACGCGCTGGCCGGCGCCCTGGCCGGGCTCTCCGGGCGCGCCATCCAGGCCGACCTGCAGGGGCCGGTGGTGACGGTGGCCTTCAGTGCCTTGTTCGTCGCCCTGGCGCTGGCCATGTTCGGGCTTTACAACCTGCAGATGCCGGCCTCGGTGCAGGGCCGGCTGCAGGCCGCTTCCAGCCGGTTGCCGGGCGGGCAGACGGCCGGAGTGGCGGCCATGGGTGTGCTCTCCACGCTGATTGTCGGCGCGTGCTCAGGGCCGGCACTGGTAGCCGCGCTGGCGTTCATCGGCAACACCGGCGAGGTGGTCCTCGGTGCCGGGGCGCTCTATGTCATGGCGCTGGGTATGGGGGCACCGCTGCTGGCCGTGGGCACGGCCGCGGGGCGCTGGATGCCGCGCTCCGGGCCGTGGATGGAGTCGGTCAAGCAGGTCTTCGGCTTCATCTTCCTGGGGGTGGCCTGGTGGATGTCCGCCCGTCTGATGCCGGACTGGCTGGTGCTGGCCGGCTGGGCGGCGCTGCTGCTGGCCGCCGCCGCGTGGCTCGTCTGGCGCCTGCTGCGCAGCCGTGGTGGGGGCGGTTCGCTGCCCATCCGGGCGGCGGGGGCCACGTTGGCCGTTCTGCTGGCGGTGGCCGGCGGGGCGCAGGTCCTGGGGGCGGCTACCGGTGCCGGCGATCCGCTGCGGCCCTGGGTCGGGATCACCGGCGATCCGTACGCCCAGGCCCGGGCTCGCGTGCTGGAGGAGTGGCACCACGTCGAGACCCTCGACGAACTCGAGGCGCTGCTCGCCGAGGCCCGCGAGGATGGCCGGCCGGTGGTCATCGACTTCTCGGCCGAGTGGTGCGTCTACTGTGTCCAGCTCGAGGAACGCACGCTCCCGGATGAGCGGGTGCAGGAGGCCCTTGAGGGCGCCGAGAAGGTGCGCATCGACGTCACCGACATGAGCGACGCGGACCGCGAGCTGATGGAGGCGTACGGCGTCTATCTGCCTCCGGCCATCCTCTTCTATGACGGCGAGGGCGAGGAGCGCTCGGAGCATCGGGTGGCCGGCTTCAAGGATGCCGAGGCGTTCGCTGAGCGCACCCGCGAAGCCTTCGGCGGCTGATCGGCCGGCCCGCGGCTCCTTTGGAATCCGCGCCGGCCGGCAGGGTTCAGCGCCGGTCGGCGCGGGCAATACGTCGCAGCCATCCCCGGGGAAACGGCGGCGAATGTGTTGCGATCGCCGTAAAACTGGACAATCTTTCGGCGCTCAGTCAGAATCGCGGACGGTGCGAGTCGGGTGAGCGCGTCAGATGCCTAAGCTGCTGTTAATCCACGGGCCCAATCTGAATCGGCTGGGAACCCGCGAGCCGGAACGCTACGGACGGCTGACGCTTCAGGACATCGAAACCCGCTTGCGGTCCATCTGCGATGCGGCCGATGTACAGCTGCACAGCGCCCAGTCCAATCACGAGGGCGAGCTCATCGATCGAATCCACGCCGCGGCGGACGAGGGCGTCGAGTTCATCGTCATCAATCCCGCGGCCCTCACGCACACCAGCGTCGGTCTGCGCGACGCGCTGCTCGCTGTCGCGCTGCCGTTCATCGAGGTGCACTTGAGCAACGTCCACGCCCGCGAGGCGTTCCGGCAACACTCTTTTCTGTCCGACATCGCCGAGGGGGTGGTCACCGGCCTCGGCGCGGACGGCTATGAATTTGCGGTCCGTGCAGCCATCCGGCGCATGGGCGGGCAGGCCTGAATACAGGGTTTCGTCGATCTATGGATATTCGCAAGATCAAACGTCTTATCGAGCTGCTCGACGAGTCCGGCGTCCACGAGATTGAGATCGCCGAGGGCGAGGAGTCGGTCCGGATCACGCGCAACGCGCCCAACCCGCCGCCGCAGCCGCAGCCGGCGTATGCTGCGCCGGCACCGGCGCCCGCCGCGGCCCCGCCGGC
>NZ_NHSN01000032.1 GCF_016653405.1 Halorhodospira halophila | reverse complement strand
GCCGCGGCCCCGCCGGCGGCTGCAGCCGCGGCGCCGGCCGGCGCCGCCGAGCCCGAGGAGGCCGGCGACGATGAGCCGGAGGGCGAGCCGATCCGCTCGCCGATGGTCGGTACCTTCTACCGGGCTCCGTCGCCGACGGCCAAGCCGTTCGTCGAGGAGGGGCAGCGGGTCAAGGCCGGCGACACGTTGTGCATCGTCGAGGCAATGAAGATGCTCAACCAGATCGAGGCCGACCGCGACGGGGTGATTACCGCCGTTCTGGTCGAGAACGGTCAGCCCGTCGAGTACGACCAGCCGCTGTTCCTGATCTCCGACTGAGTGAGCACCATGCAGAAGATCCTCATCGCCAACCGCGGCGAGATCGCGCTGCGCATCCTGCGCGCCTGCCGTGAGCTGGGCATCCGCAGTGTCGCCGTGCACTCGGCGGCTGATCGCGAGCTCAAGCACGTGCGCCTGGCCGACGAGTCGGTCTGCATCGGGCCGAACAACGTCCGCGACAGCTACCTCAACATCCCGGCGATCATCGCCGCCGCCGAGGTGACCGACTCCACCGCCATCCACCCCGGCTACGGCTTCCTCTCGGAGAATGCCGACTTTGCTGAGCGGGTGGAGCAGTCGGGTTTCGTCTTCATCGGCCCGCGCGCCGAGAGCATCCGCACCATGGGTGACAAGGTCTCGGCGATCCGCGCCATGAAGGAGGCCGGCGTACCGTGTGTGCCCGGCTCCAACGGTCCGGTGCCCGAGGACGATCCCGACGAGACGCTGCGTATCGCCTCGGAGATCGGCTATCCGATCATGATCAAGGCGGCCTCCGGCGGTGGCGGCCGCGGCATGCGCGTGGTGCGCAGTGAGGCGGCGCTGCTCAATGCCGTGTCGCTGACGCGCGGCGAGGCCGAGAACGCCTTCGGCGACGGCACCGTCTACATGGAGAAGTACCTGGAGAAGCCGCGCCATATCGAGGTGCAGGTGCTCGCAGACCACCACGGCAACGCCATCCATCTGGGCGAGCGCGACTGCTCCATGCAGCGGCGTCACCAGAAGGTGGTCGAGGAGGCGCCGGCGCCGGGGATCACCGAAAAGCAGCGCCAGGATATCGGCGAGCGCTGCGCCGAGGCGTGCCGGCAGATGGGCTACCGCGGCGCGGGCACCTTCGAGTTCCTCTACGAGAACGGCGAGTTCTACTTCATCGAGATGAACACCCGGATCCAGGTCGAGCACCCGGTCACCGAGATGGTCACCGGCTGCGATCTGGTCGCCGAGCAGATCCGCATCGCCTCGGGCGAGCCGCTGAGCTGGCGCCAGGAGGACATCCAGGTGCGCGGCCACGCCGTGGAGTGCCGGATCAACGCCGAGGATCCGAAGACCCTGATGCCGTGCCCGGGCACCATCGACCACTTCCACGCCCCGGGTGGCCCCGGGGTGCGTGTGGACTCCCACGTCTACACCGGCTACGCCGTGCCGCCGTACTTCGACTCCATGATCGGCAAGCTGATCACCCATGGTCCGAGCCGGGACAGCGCGCTGGCCCGCATGCGCACGGCGCTATCCGAGATCGTGGTCAGCGGCATCGGCACCAATATCTCGCTGCAGCAGGAGATCATCGGGGATGCCGCGTTCCGCGCCGGCGGGACCGACATCCACTATCTGGAGAAGAAGCTCGCCCTCGATTAAGGCTTGCACCACGGTGCGGCGACGCCCTGTAATGGGCGCAGGCGGGCAGACCCCAGCGGGGAGACGAGCATGATCAAGCGGATCGCGGCGGTGGCGGCCCTGGCACTTTGGGCGACAGCCCCGATGGCGCGGGAGCTGGACATCAATCTTCACGACGACGCCGCGGAGGTCGGGTTCTACTTCCCGCCCACCGAGGAGATGTACGTCGAGGATGCCGATCTGGGCGGCAGCCTGTTCTTCAACGACGACGGGGATGTCGCCCTCAGCGGCATCGTCCACGTCACCGGGCCGCCGGCCGAGGGGTTCAGCCCGCTTCAGTTCGGGGCCGGGGCCAAGGGTTACATCATCTACGCCGACGAGCCCGAACGCACCGTCGGCGCCTTGGCTCTGGGCGGTTCCGCGCGATTGAGCATACCGGCCCAAGTGCCCCAGGCGCTGGTCATCCGCGGCCATGTGGCGCCGAACATCACCGCCTTTGGCCGCGCCAAGCGGGTCTTCGAGGGGAATATACGTTACAAGCTGGACTTCACCCCTCGGGCCAGCGCCTATCTGGGTTTCCGCTACCTTCGCCTGCACATGTCGAGCGCCAGCAACCAGACCCTGGACAACAACCTCCACCTCGGCGTGCGGGTTCGGTTCTAGCTCAGCTGAGCAGCAGGCGCAGGGCCACGAACAGCAGCAGGATCGCGAACAGTCGCCGCAGCCGCCTTGCGGGGACCCGGTGGGCCAGCCGCGCCGCCAGAGACGAGGCGAGCAGGCTGGCCGTGACGATCCCGGCGAATGCCGGCCAGTAGATGTAGCCGGTGGCTCCCGGGGGTAGCTGCGGCTCACCCCAGCCGACGACCAGGTAGCCCAGGGCCCCGGTCAGCCCCAGCGGGAGCGCGGTGGCCGATGAGGTGCCCACCGCCCGGTGCATGGCCAGGCCGCGCCAGACCAGATACGGGACGGTCACCGTGCCGCCGCTGACCCCGACCATGGCCGACAGGGTGCCGATGCCGCCCCCGACTCCGGCGAGCACGCCGTCCCCCCCGCCACCACCGCGCCGCGGTGGCTGCCAGCCGGAGAGCATGTAGAGCGAGACCAGCAGTAGGAAGGTTCCGAACAGTCGCTGCAGTGCGACACCGTCCAGGTAGCCAGCCAGCCCCGTGCCCAGCACCGCCCCGGCAACCATGCCGGCCCCCAGGCGCAGCAACAGCGGCATGTCCACGGCCCCCAGCCGGTAGTGGCCGCGTGCCGAGCCCAGCGAGGTGACCACCACCGTAGCCAGCGAGGTGCCGATGGCCAGGTGGGTGGCGACCGCCGGGGCGACCCCGAGTACCGGGAAGACCAGCAGCAGGACGGGGACCACCACGATCCCGCCGCCGACCCCGAACAGCCCGGCGGTCGCACCGGCCAGGCAGCCGGCACCGAGGTAGATCAGCAATTCGAGCACCGGCCGAGTGTCGGCGGGATCAGCCCGCGGTGCAAGGGGTGGCCCGGCGTCGTTGAAAAGTTGCGCATAAAAGGCCACGGTATCGCACCGTAGCGATCGTTATTCGGTTCTTCAGGAGACCGTTCATGGACGCGAAGACCGTCTGTATCGTCGGCGGGACCGGTTTCGTCGGGATGCACGTGGCCAACCGGCTCGCCGGGCGGGGGTACGCGATACGGGCGCTGACCCGCCGCTACTACCGTGGCCGCGACCTGCTGCCCTTCCCCGGGCTGCGACTGATCGAGGCCGACGTCCACGACGAGCGGCAGCTGGTGCGCCACTTCTGCGGTTGCCACGCCGTGATCAACCTGGCCGGTGCCCACACCGGCCGCAATGGCCCGCGCGAGGGTGCCTATCGCGAGGTCCACGTCGACCTGGCCCGGCGGGTGCTTTCCGCCGCTCGCCGGGCCAGCGTGCCACGCTACCTGCACATGAGCGCCGTCGGCGCGCACCCGGACGCCAACAGCCTGTTCCTGCGCACCAAGGGCGAAGGCGAGCAGCTGGTGCGGGCGGCGGATCCGGAGCAGATCGGTGCCACGGTGCTGCGACCGTCGGTGATCTTCGGCAGTGGCGATCGGTTCCTGAATCGCTTCGCCGGGCTCCTGCGCTTCGCCCCCGGGGTCTTCTTCCTGCCCACGCCGGACGCCCGCTTCCAGCCGGTCTTCGCCGGCGACGTGGGCCAGGCAGTGATCAACGCCATGGAGAATCCGCGTACGGCCGGGCGTGCCTACGAGCTCTGCGGACCGCAGATCTATACCCTGCGCGAGCTGGTGGAGTACGTCGCCGAGCTGCGCGGCCTGCGCCGCCGGGTGGTCGGCCTGAACGACAGCCTGTCCCAGGCCAGTGCCCGAGTGCTCGGCTGGATGCCCGGCAGACCGTATACCCTGGATCAGTACCGGCTCAGCGCCACCCCGAGCTGCTGCGCCGAGGACGGCCTGGCGGCACTGGGCATCCAGGCGAACGCGCTCGAGGCCATCGCACCAAACTACCTGGGCACGGCCGGGCGGCAGGCGCAGTATCAGCAAGCCCGGCGCGAGGCCGGTCGCTAGCCCGTGCAACGGTATCGTGTCGGCGGCGCGGTCCGCGATCGCCTCCTGGGGCGGTCGGTGGACGAGGTGGACTGGGTGGTGGTCGGAGCCACGCCCGAGGCCATGGAGGCGGCCGGCTATCGCCCGGTGGGCCGGGAGTTCCCGGTCTTCCTCCACCCGCAGACCGGCGAGGAGCACGCCCTGGCGCGCACCGAGCGCAAGACGGCGGTGGGATACCACGGGTTCGCCTTCCACGCGGCGCCGGATGTCACCCTGGAGCAGGACCTGGCCCGGCGCGATCTGACCATCAACGCCATGGCCGAGGATGCCGAGGGCAACCTCATCGACCCGTTCGGCGGCCGGGCCGACCTCGAGGCCCGTCGGCTGCGCCATGTCACCGAAGCCTTTGCCGAGGACCCGGTGCGCATCCTGCGCCTGGCGCGTTTCGCGGCGCGTTTCGCCGATGCGGGTTTCGTCGTCGCCGAGGACACTATGGCCTTGTGCCAGCGCATGGTCGATGCTGGCGAGGTCGACGCCCTGGTCCCGGAGCGGGTGTGGCAGGAGCTGGCTCGGGGCCTGATGGAGCCCGCGCCCAGGCGCATGATCGAGGTCCTGCGTGAGGCCGGCGCCTTGGCCCGCGTGCTGCCCGAAGTGGATGCCCTGTTCGGTGTGCCGCAGCCGCCTGCGTACCACCCCGAGGGTGATGCCGGCACCCACACCCTCAAGGCCCTAGACGCCGCGGCGGGCAACGGTGCGCCGCTGGAGGCGCGCTTTGCCGTGCTGCTCCACGATGTGGGCAAGGCGCTCACGCCGGCCGAGGAGCTCCCCCATCACCCGGGCCACGAGGCCGCCGGAGTCGAGCCGGCGCGGGAGGCCAGCGAGCGTCTGAAGGCGCCGCGGGCGTGCCGGGACCTGGCCATCCTGGTCACACGTTGGCACATGCGCGCCCACCGCGCGCCGGAGCTGCGCCCCGGGGCGCTGGTGGAACTCTTCGAGGCCCTGGACCTGTTCCGGCGCCCGGAGCGCCTGGAGCCGTTCCTCCAGGCCTGCCTGGCGGACTACCGCGGCCGTGCCGGCAACGAGGTGGCCGACTGGGCCGCCGGGGCCTTCCTTCGCGACGCCTTCGAGGCGTGCCGCGGGGTGTCGGCGCGCGTCTTCGTCGAGCAGGGCCTGCGTGGGCCGGAGGTGGGCGAAGCGGTGCGCGAGGCGCGCTGCCGGGCGATGGCACAGGTCCCGCGCCCGGAGCGCGGCGGGACGGCCGCCGGCACGCCGCCGGCGGATCCGGATTAGAGCGTGGCGCGTCGGTCGGCCAGGGTGAAGCCGCTCAACGGGCCATGGTAGCCGCGCCCCAGGGCCATCACCTTGAACCGCTCCCCCATGTCGCCGGGGTGGGTGATGCGCTGGACCTCGTTGCTGACGGCCACCTGGCCGGCCGCATCGGCGCCGTCGATGGCCGACTCGGCGACCTGGGCAAGGCCGGCGCCCATGAGAAACGGCCCCTGCGGTGCATAGCCGAGGATCTCCAACCCGCAGTCGAGGGCCGCGTCGGCCACCGCCGTGAAGTCGACGAAGGCGGTGATGTCCTGCAGCCCGGGGTGAAAAAACGGATCGTCGTGGGCCCGGTGGCGGAAGTGGCAGAGCAGGGTGCCGCGGTGGCGCTCGGCCAGATAGTACTCGCGGCGGGGGTAGCCGTAGTCGAGCCACAGCATCACGCCGTGCGGCAGCGCCTCGGACAGCCCGCGGAGGAAGGGCTGGAGGCGGGTGCAGACCTCAGAGACGTAGCCCTCGGGCAGGGGCGCGTCCAGGCGTGCCTCGATGGCGGCGACGGCCCGCTGCAGCTCGGTGTCGGCGGGCTGTTCGCTCCACGCAAAGCCGTCGCCGTCGGGCTGCACGCCGAGCTCGCGGATCCCGTCGCCGCGCTTGACGAAGCGGCGCACCGGCAGGGCGTCGAGGACCTCGTTGGCGACCCAGACCGCCCGCGGGCTGTCGGTGGGCAGCGTCTCGAGCCACTCGACGCGCTCGAGCAGGTGGGGGACGAGGTCGGCGAGGGTCTGCTCCTGCTCCTGGCGCAGGGCGGCGCTCACCTCGAGCATGCGCCAGCGCCGCGGCAGACGGCCGAGGTGCTCGAGTTCGGCCAGCGCAGCGGCCGCCAGGCGTCCGGTGCCCGGGCCGAGCTCGATGACGTCGCCGCCACCCAGGTGGTCGAGGATTTCCGCGGCCTGCCGGGCCAGGGTGCGGGAGAACAGCGCGCTGAGTTCCGGGGCGGTGGCGAAGTCGCCCCCGGCACCGAAACGGGCCGCGCCGGCGCGATAGTAGCCGAGGCCGGGCTCGTACAGGGCCCGGTCCATGAAGGCCTCGAAGGTCAGCGCACCGCCGGCCTCGTCCATGGCCGTACGCAGGCGCTGGCTCAGGCGGTGGCTGATCGCCAGGGCGGTCGGGTCGAGGTCCAGGGCGGGGTTGTCTCGGGTCATGCCCGAGAGTTTCAGGGGCAACGCGCCGCGTGGCAAGGCGTATCGTCCGTGCCGCGTTTCCGGTATACGGTGGAGGGCGGCAGCGCCGCCCGGAGCTGATTGAAACTTGCAACGCGCCACTGATCGACAGAGACTTGCGCCATGCTGGATGTCATCCTTGTAATCATCGGTTATCTCATCGGTTCCATCTCCTCGGCGATCGTGGTCTGCCGGGTGATGAATCTCGGCGACCCGCGCCAGGGCGGCTCCGGCAACCCCGGGGCGACCAACGTGTTGCGCCTGGCCGGCAAGGTGCCGGCGGGCATTACCCTGGTTGGCGACTGGCTCAAGGGGACGCTCCCGGTGCTGCTGGCCTGGCTGGCCACCGAGGATCCGGTGGTGGCCAGCGCCGCGGGTCTGGCGGCCTTCTTTGGCCACCTGTTCCCGGTCTACTTCCGGTTCCAGGGGGGCAAGGGTGTGGCCACGGGCCTGGGGGTGATCCTGGCCTGGTCTCCGCTGGCCCTGCTGGCCACTGCGGTGACCTGGCTGGCCGTGGCCGGCGCCTTCCGCTACTCCTCGCTGGCCGCCGTGGTGGCCTTCGCCATGGCGCCGATCTACATGCTCTGGCTCTCGGGCTCGCCGGTGCTCACCGCGGCGACGGCCATCCTCACGGTGGCCATCGTCTGGCGCCACCGCGAGAACATCGTCCGGCTCGCCGCCGGTGAGGAGAGCCGCATCGGCTCCTCGGGCTCATGAGCGAGCGTGCGGCCGGCAGCAGCCCGTTCCGGATCGGGCACGCGGCTGCCGTCCTGCGCCGCGGTGGGGTGGTGGCCTATCCCACCGAGGCGGTCTGGGGGCTGGGGTGCGATCCGCGGCGCGACGACGCCGTGGCGCGCCTGCTGGCGCTGAAGGGTCGTCCCGAGCGTCAGGGCCTGATCCTGATCGCCGCCGAGCCGGAGCAGCTCGGCGGCTTCCTGGCACCGCTGCCGGAGGAGCGGGCCGAGGAGATCCGCGCCAGCTGGCCGGGGCCGATGACCTGGGTGCTGCCGGCCTCGCCCCGGGCGCCGAGGTGGGTCAGTGGTGGACGCGACACGGTGGCCGTGCGGGTGACCGCGCATCCGGTGGCCGCGGCCCTGTGCCGGGCCTTCGGCGGTGCGCTGGTCTCCACCAGCGCCAACCCCTCGGCCGGGCGGCCCGCTCGGAGCGCACCGCAGGTGCGGCGTTACTTCGGCACGCGGATCGATGCCCTGGTGCCTGGTCGGCTGGGCGGGCTGGGGCGCCCCACCCCCATCCGGGACGGGCGCAGCGGGGCGTACCTGAGACGCTGAGCCGCCGTTTTCTGAATCCGTCCGGATCGGAGTCTCCCCTGTGCGCGTACTAGGTATCGAGAGTTCCTGTGACGAAACCGCCGCGGCGGTCTACTGCCGCCGCGAGGGTCTGCTGGCGCACGCCGTGCACAGCCAGGTGGTCGACCATGCCGCTTATGGCGGGGTTGTGCCGGAGCTGGCCTCACGGGATCACGTGCGCAAGTTGCCCGGGTTGGTCAACGGGGTGCTGCGTGACGCCGGCCTGACGCCGGCGGAGCTCGACGGCGTCGCCTGGACCCGCGGCCCCGGCCTGCCCGGGGCGTTGATGGTCGGGGCCGCCTTCGCGCGGACTCTGGCCTGGGCCCGCGGCCTGCCCGCCGTCGGCGTCCACCACATGGAGGGGCATCTGCTGGCTCCGCTGCTCGAGCCGGATCCGCCGGCGATGCCGCTGGTGGCCCTGTTGGTCTCCGGGGGGCATACCATGCTGGTGCAGGTGGCGGACTTTGGCCGCTACCGCGTCCTTGGGGAGTCGGTGGATGACGCCGCCGGCGAGGCGTTCGACAAGACCGCCCGGCTGCTGCAGCTGCCGTATCCCGGTGGTCCGTCCATCGCCCGCCTGGCCGCGGAAGGGACTCCGGGCGCGGTGCGCCTGCCGCGGCCGATGACCGACCGGCCGGGGCTCGATTTCAGCTTCAGCGGGCTGAAGACCGCCGTCCTGCATGCCGTCGAGGCTGCCGGGGACGACCCCCGGGGGCGGGCGGACATCGCCCACGGATTCCAGGAGGCGGTGGTGGATACCCTGGTGATCAAGTGCCGGCGTGCGCTCGAGCAGACCGGCGCGGGCCGGCTGGTGGTCTCGGGCGGGGTGGGGGCCAACGCCCGGCTGCGCGAGCGGCTCGACGAGGCCGGGCGCGCGAGCGGATTCACCGCCCACTACCCGCGCTTGGAGCTGTGTACCGACAACGCCGCGATGATCGCCTACACCGGCTTGCGTCGCCTGGAGGCCGGCCACCGCGACGATCTCGACTTCAGCGTGCGCCCACGCTGGCCGCTGGCCGAACTCAGGTAGTCGCCTTGCTGCGCCCGCGCCCGCCCTTGGAGGTGCCGCCGCGGCGCCCCTTGCGGGCCGGTGCCTTGGCGATCAGCTCCTGGCACTCCTCGTGGGTGAGCGAGTCCGGCTCCCGGTCCTTGGGCACCTTGGCGTTCTTCTCGCCGTTGGTGATGTACGGTCCGTAGCGCCCGCGCAGGATCTGAATCCCGTCGCCGAAGTCGTGGATGATCCGGTTGGCGTCGGCCTGTTTCTTCTCCCGGACCAGCTCGTGGGCCCGCTCCTTGGTAATGGTGTACGGGTCCTCGTCCTTGGGGATGGAGACGAACTTCTTGCCGTAGCGCACGTAGGGGCCGAAGCGGCCGATGCTGACCTGTACGTCTTCGCCCTCCTCGGTCTCGCCCATATCCCGCGGCAGCTTGAACAGCTGCAGGGCCTCATCGAGGGTGATCGTGTCGATGCTCTGACCGGGGCGCAGGCCGGCGAAGCGCGGCTTCTCGTCGTCGTCCCGGGAGCCGAGCTGGGCGAACGGCCCGTAGCGGCCGATGCGTACCGTCACCGGCTTGCCGGTCTTCGGGTCGGTGCCGAGTTCGCGGGCCTGGACGGCCTCCTGGCGCGAGACGTTCTTCTTCTCCTCGACCCGCTCGCGGAAGGGCTCCCAGAACGCCTCGAGGACCGGCACCCAGTCCTGCTCGCCGCGGGAGATGGCGTCCAAGTCGTCCTCGAGCCGGGCGGTGAAGTCGTAGTCGACATAACGGTCAAAGTGCTCGGTGAGGAACTTGTTAACCGTGCGCCCGATGTCGGTGGGGATGAAGCGCTTGCCGTCCATCTCCACGTAGTTGCGGTTCTGCAGCGTGGAGATGATCGAGGCGTAGGTGGACGGCCGGCCGATGCCGTACTCCTCCAGGGCGCGCACCAGGCTAGCCTCGGTGTAGCGCGGCGGCGGCTCAGTGAAGTGCTGCTCGGCGCGGATGGCGTGTAGCTCCACCTGCTCGCCTTCCTCGAGCTCCGGGAGGAACTTCTCGCCGGAGTCGTCCTTGCCGTCGTCACTGCCTTCGCGGTAGACGACCATGAAGCCCGGATCGGCCACCGTGGAGCCGGTGGCCCGCAGCAGGTGGCGGGCGTCGGCGTCCGCGGCCAGGTCGACGGCCACCGTGTGGATGGTGGCGTGCTTCATCTGCGAGGCGACCGCCCGCTTCCAGATGAGGTCGTAGAGCTTGCGCTGCTCGTCGTTGAGGTAGGCACGCACATCGTCCGGGTGGCGTGCCGCCGACGTGGGCCGGATGGCCTCGTGGGCCTCCTGGGCATTCTTCGAGCGGGTCTTGTAGACCTGCGCCTTGTCCGGGAGCCTGTCGGCCCCGTAGCGATCCGTGATCGCCTGGCGCATCTCGGTGATCGCCTCGCCGGAGAGGTTCACGGAGTCGGTCCGCATGTAGGTGATCAGGCCGACGGCGCTGCCCTCGCCGACGTCGATGCCCTCGTAGAGCTGCTGGGCGATGCGCATGGTCCGGCTGGCGGTGAAGCCGAGCTTGCGCGATGCCTCCTGCTGCAGGGTCGAAGTGATGAACGGTGCTGCCGGATTGCGGCGGCGCTGCTTGCGCTCCACCGAGGCGACCCGCAGCGTCCCGATGACCTCGGTGTCGCCATCGCCGACGGGGCCCAGCCGGGACGGGTCCGCCTGGGCCCGGGCCGCCTCGCGCAGCGTGCGGTCCACTTCCTGCGCGTGGGCCTCGTCGGTGATGGTGAACTGGCGGACCTTCTCGCCGTGGAGTTGCGAGAGCTTGGCCACGAAGGGCTGCTGCGCCTTGGCCGCATCCGCCTCGACGCTCCAGTACTCCTGGGGCTCGAACTGCTCGATCTCGGTCTCACGCTCGCAGATCATGCGCAGCGCGGGGCTTTGCACACGCCCGGCGGAGAGGCCGCTGGTGATCTTGCGCCAGAGCAGCGGCGAGAGGTTGAACCCGACCAGGTAGTCCAGGGCGCGGCGGGCCTGCTGGGCGTTGACCAGCTCCTCGGAGATGTCCCGCGGGTGGTCCATGGCCTCCTGGATGGCGCCCTTGGTGATCTCGTGAAAGACCACCCGGTAGACCGGCTTGCCGTCCAGGATCCCCTTGTCGCGGAGCAGCTCCACCAGGTGCCAGGAGATGGCCTCGCCCTCGCGGTCCGGGTCGGTGGCCAGGTAGAGGGCATCGGCTTTCCGGGCCGCCTTGGCGATGGCATCGACGTGTTTCTGGTTCTTGTCGATGGGCGCGTACTTCATGGCGAAGCCGCTGGACGGATCCACCGCCCCCTCCTTGGGGACGAGGTCACGGACGTGGCCGTAGGAGGCCATGACCTCGTAATCGGAACCCAGGTATTTGTTGATCGTGCGCGCCTTGGCAGGCGACTCGACGATGACGAGGCTTTTACCCATGCAGAGCCGTTCGTGTATGTAGAGGAGGGCGGTCGGGTGGCGACCGAAGGGCGGTGCCGGGCCGTGGAACCGGCCGCCGCGCCGGGGCGCGGCGGCCACCCGTCGTCAGTGGACGAGGTGCGTCGGGACGTCGAACATCAGGTTCTCCATCCAGTTGTACGCCTCTTCCTCGCCGGGGCGATTGAACAGGACCATGAGGATGACCCATTTGACCGTATCGAGATCCACCTCGTGGTCATCCAGCGCCAGGATCCGGTCGAGCACCAGCTCGCGACTTTCCGCGGTGAGAATGCCGACCTGCTCCAGGTAGAGAATGAACCCGCGCGTCTCGGTGTCCAGGCGCGCCAGCTCGGGCTCGCCGAACAACCGGATCGACGACTTGCCCGACGGGGCGGCCGGCAGTACGCGGGAGTCGGCCAGGGCGTCGAGCCACTCGAACGCCTTGCGGATCTCCATCGCGCTGAAGCCGGCCTCGTGGAGCTCGCTCTCGAGCGAGTCCCGATCGCCGGGTTCCTCGTCGTTGTAGAGGTAGTTCTCGAACAGGTACATCAGGACTTCGAAAACGTTCTGCTTCATCTTCAGCCCTCTGGCCCGCGCCGCTGATACCGGCCCCCGGGTATCGCAGTCACCAGGCCTTTCAGCTCCATGGTTAGCAGAATGGATGAAAGCCTATCGAGCGTCAATCCAGACCGCTGCTGGAGGGTGTCGAGGGTGAGCGGATCGTGGCCGAGGGCCGCGAGGATGCGCGCCTCGTCCGGATCCGCGGCTGGACTGGTCGAATCCGAGGGGGCGTTCACGGGGGCGCTGCCGACCGTGCCCGGGAGTTCTTCCAGGATATCGTCCACCGATTCTACCAGCTTGGCACCCTCCCGCAGAAGCGCATGGCACCCGCGGGCCAACGGGTCGTGGATGGATCCGGGTACGGCGAAGACCTCGCGGCCCTGTTCGGCGGCGAGCCGGGCGGTGATCAGCGAGCCGCTGTGGCGGCCGGCCTGAACGACCACCACCCCCAGCGACAGGCCGCTGACGATGCGGTTGCGCCGCGGGAAGTGGGCCGCCAGCGGTCCGCAGCCGGGGGGCAGCTCGCCGAGGACGGCGCCGGAGGCGAGGATCCTGGCGTGGAGGCGGCGGTGGCGGGCCGGATAGATCCGGTCCGGGCCGGTGCCGACGACCGCCAGCGTGGTGCCGCCAGCCTCCAGGGCACCGCGGTGGGCAGCGGCATCGATGCCTGTGGCCAGGCCACTGGTGGTGGCGACCCCGGCTCGTGCCAGGCCTGCGGCCAGGTCGTGGGCCAGGTCGCGCCCGGCGGCGGTGGCGTGGCGGCTGCCGACGATGGCCACCTGAGGGTGGTGCAGGGTCGCCGGGTCGCCGGCGACGAACAGTAGCGGTGGCGGGTCGGGGATCTCGGCCAGCTGCCCCGGGTAGCCCGGCCGCGCCAGGCGCAGTAGGTGGCGCGCCCCCGGGCCGTCCAGCCAGCGGGCATCGGCCCGGGCGGCGGCCCAGTCCGGGGCGAGGATACCGGCCTCCGTGGTGGCGTCGAGACCCAGACTGCGCAGGGCGCTGCGCCCGGCCCGGAAGACCGCCTCCGGCCCGCCGAAGGCCGCCATCAGCCGGGACCAGGTGCGCGGGCCCACGCCGGGAACCCGCGCCAGGGCGAGGGCGTGGTAGGTGTCGTCGTCCATGTCGTTGCTCACCGTCCTTGGCAAGGGACCGATACGTTGCCCGGCGGCGGCGGGCGGGCGCAAGGGCGGGGTTGCTGCGGAAGCGGTTCTCGGATGCGCCGTAGAAGCATTCCAGGTTGTGGCTGCCCTCCGTGCGCCGGTGCGTTACAATCGATGCGTCACTCAACAATAGGCGCAGCATCGCTCATGGCCCTCCTCGATATCCTTGTTTACCCTGACCCCCGCCTCCGCGAGCGGGCCGAGCCCGTCGCGGAGGTCGATGACGCCGTCCGCCGTCTGGCAGACGACATGCTTGAAACCATGTACGAGGCTCGCGGCATCGGGCTGGCCGCCACGCAGGTGGGGGACCGCCGGCGGGTGGTGGTGATCGACGTCTCCGAGGAGCGCGACGAGCCGCGGGTGCTGGTCAATCCGGAAATCCTCGAGGCCACCGGTGAGGCCAGTGGCGAGGAGGGGTGCCTGTCCATTCCGGGCTACTACGACGACGTTGCGCGGGCAACGCGGGTGCGTTACCGGGCGCTGGAGCGCGATGGCCGGGTGGTCGAGGACGAGGCTGAGGGCACCCTGGCCGTCTGCCTGCAGCACGAGATCGACCACCTCGAAGGTCGGCTGTTCATCGATTACCTCTCCGAGCTCAAGCGCAAGCGGGTGCGCAAGCGTATGGAGAAGCGTGAGCGGTTCAGCGCGGCGGGCTGATGGCGGCACGGATCATCTTTGCGGGAACGCCGGAGTTCGCGGTGCCCGGCCTCGATGCTCTGGTCGAGGCCGGCGTGCCGCCGGTGGCTGTTTTCACCCAGCCTGATCGCCCCGCCGGTCGGGGACGCCGGCTGACGCCGCCGCCGGTCAAGCGTGCCGCCGACCGGCACGGGCTGACCGTTCACCAGCCCGAGCGCCTCGGCGACGAGGAGGCAGCGCGGATCCGTGAGCTGGCACCCGACCTGATGGTGGTGGTGGCCTACGGCCAGATCCTGCGGCGCAACGTGCTGGATGCACCACGCTGCGGGTGCGTGAATGTCCACGCCTCGCTGCTGCCGCGCTGGCGGGGGGCGGCGCCCATCCAGCGCGCCCTGCTCGCCGGCGACGAGCAGACCGGCGTGACCCTGATGCAGATGGACGAGGGCCTGGATACCGGACCGATGCTCGCCCGCGAGGGGACTCCCATCAGCGCCGACGAGACCGCCGGGTCCCTCCACGATCGACTGGCCCGGATCGGCGCCGACCTGCTGGTCGCGCACCTGGCGGACATCCTGGCCGGAGCCATCACCCCGGAGCCCCAATCCGAGGAGGGCGCCACCTACGCCGCCAAGCTGACCCAGGCCGAGAGCTGGCTCGACCCCGCCGAGCCGGCGGAACAGCTGGAACGCCGCGTGCGCGCACTGGCGCCGGTGCCCGGGGCGCGGATCCATCTGGGGGGGACGCAGGTGCGGGTGCTGGCGGCGCGGGCTTGCCCCGGCCGCCCCGACGATCAGGCCGGTACCGTGGCGGCGGCCAGTGGCAGTGGCATCGAGGTCGCCACCGGCGAGGGGCGGCTGTGTATCACGCGGCTTAAGCCAGCCGGTGGCCGTGAGCAGAGCGCTGCCGATTACCTCAACGGGCGCCGCCTGGCGCCGGGAGAGCGCGTTCAGTGAGTACCCCTCCGCGGGTGGCCGCGGTGCACGTCCTCGAGCGGGTGCTGGAGCGCGGCGAGACCCTGGACGAGGCCCTTGAGGGGCAGTTCACCCGCGTCGCCGAGCGCGACCGGCCGCTGCTCCAGGCGCTGGTCTACGGGGCGCTGCGCTGGCTGACCCGGCTGGAGGCCCAGGTGGCCACCCTCACCCCCCGCGATGACTGGCGACGGGATCCGCTGCTGCGCGCTCTGCTGGTGCTTGGTGCGTGGGAGGCCCAGGGGCTTGCCACACCGGCCCACGCGGCGGTCTCGGAGTCCGTCGACGCGGCGCGCAGGCTGCGTCGGGCCCGGGCCGCCGGCATGGTGAATGCCGTACTGCGCAAGCTGCACAAGGCCACTCCGCCCCTGCCGACGGACGAGGCCACGCGGTACGCACTCCCGGGCTGGCTGGCCGAGCACCTGCGTGGCGCCTGGCCGGAGGATTGGCCCGCGGTGGCCGAGGCCGGCAATGCCCACCCGCCGATGACCCTGCGCGTGGACCGCGCCCGTATCCCCCGCCCGGCGTGCCTGGAAGCGCTGGCCGAGCGCGGGGTCGCGGCACAGCCCGGGGCCGTCGCACCCACCGCGGTGATTCTCGACGATCCGGTACCTGTGGCCCGCCTGCCCGGGTTCGCCGAGGGGTGGCTATCGGTGCAGGACGAGGCCGCGCAGCTCGCTGCCCCCCTGCTCGACCCGCAGCCCGGCGATCGCGTGCTCGACGCCTGTGCCGCCCCCGGCGGCAAGACGGTGCACCTGCTCGAACACGCCCCGGCGGCGACGGTGACCGCACTCGACCGCTCGGCGCGCCGGCTGCGGCAGGTGCGCGACAACCTCGCCCGCGCCGGCCACGAGGCCCACTGCGTGGCCGCCGACGCCGCCAATCCCGATGCCTGGTGGGACGGCGAGCCGTTTCAGCGCATCCTCCTCGACGCTCCGTGTACGGGCAGCGGCGTGATCCGCCGCCACCCCGATATCAAATGGCTGCGCCGGGCCGACGATCCGGCGCGCATGGCCCCGGCGCAGCGCCAGCTGCTCGACGCCCTTTGGCGGGTCCTGGCGCCGGGCGGGCGGCTGGTCTACGCCACCTGCTCGATCTTTCCCGAAGAGAACGAAGCGGTGGTGGCCGGGTTCCTGGCCGAGCAGCCCGACGCCTCGCGGGGACCGTTGCCGGCGGTTGGCCGCCGCACCGGCGCCGGGTGCCAGATCCTGCCCGGCGAACAGGGCATGGACGGTTTCTTCTACGCCTGCCTGGAACGGAGCGTGGAATGACGGATGCGATGCCGGCTGACGGCCTGCAGCGTGTGCACGATTGGCTGGTGACCTGGCAGGGGCGGGTCTGCAGAGCCATCGAGAGCTGGGACGGACGCGGTGCCTTCCACGCCGACCGCTGGCAGCGCCCCGGAGGCGGTGGCGGCGAGAGCCGCGTGCTCAAGGGCGGGCGGGTGATCGAGCAGGGTGGGGTGAATTTCTCCCACGTCCGGGGCGATGCGCTGCCCGATACGGCCACCGAGCGACGCGCTGATCTGGCCGGCCAGCCCTACGAGGCGGTGGGTGTATCGCTGGTGCTGCACCCGTGGAACCCGTATGTGCCGACCACCCACGCTAACCTGCGCCTGTTCGTCGCCGGCGAGCCGGGTTGCGGCGCCCAGTGGTGGTTCGGCGGCGGCTTCGATCTGACCCCGTACTACCCCTTCGACGACGACTGCCGCCACTTCCACCGCCAGGCCCGGGCGGCCTGCGAGCCGTTCGGCGAAACCGTCTATCCGACGTTCAAGCGCTGGTGCGACGAGTACTTCCGGCTGCCCCACCGCGATGAGCAGCGCGGCATCGGCGGGCTGTTCTTCGACGATCTCAACGACTGGGGGTTCGAGGCGAGCTTCCGCTTCGTGCAGGCGGTAGGTGGGGCGTTCCTGGACGGCTACGGTCCCATCGTCGAGTCCCGCCGCGACCATCCCTACGGTGAGCGCGAGCGGGAGTTCCAGCTCTACCGGCGGGGCCGGTACGTGGAGTTCAACCTCCTGCAGGATCGCGGGACCCGGTTCGGGATCCAGTCGGAGGGGCGGACCGAATCGATCCTGATGTCGCTGCCGCCCCGGGTGCGCTGGGAGTACGGCTTTGAGCCAGAACCCGGGAGTCCGGAGGCCCGTCTGACGGAGGCGTATCTGGTCCCCCGCGACTGGGCGTGAACGCCCTGCGCCTCCGGGCGGGGCGCAGGGCGTCCGGTTCGGGCGCGCGTCAGCCCTCCCGGTGGTAGCTAGTAACCTGCTCCACCTCGTTTTTGGAGCCGAGGACCACCGGTGCCCGCTCGTGGATGTCGGTCGGATCGAGCTCAAGGATCCGCTGCCGGCCGGTGGTCGCGGCGCCGCCGGCCTGCTCGACGATGAGGCTCATGGGATTGGCCTCGTACATCAGGCGCAGGCGGCCGCTTTGTCCCTTGGCCTTGATCTTGGCGTCGAGCGGGTACATGAACACCCCCCCGCGGCAGAGGATGCGGTGGACCTCGGCGACCATCGAGGCCACCCAGCGCATGTTGAAGTCCTTGCCCCGCGGCCCCTCCTTGCCCTGGAGGCACTCATCGATGTAGCGCTGGACCGGTTCCTCCCAGTGACGCTGGTTGGAGACGTTGATGGCGAATTCCTTGGTGTCCTCCGGGATCTGCACGTCCTTGCGGGTAAGGATGAACTCGCCGAAGTCGCGGTTGAGCGTGAACATCTGCACGCCCTGGCCCTTGACCGCGAGCACCAGGATCGTTGACGGCCCGTAGAGGCAGTAGCCGGCGGCCACCTGCTCCGTGCCGCGCTGGAGGAAGTCCCCGGTCGAGGGCTTTTCGCTGCCCTGCGGGGCGCGGACGATGGAGAAGATCGTGCCCACGGAGACGTTCACGTCGATGTTCGACGAGCCGTCGAGCGGATCGCACAGCAGCAGGTAGCGGCCCCGCTGGGACGGGTTGGGCAGGGGGTAGATGTCGTCCATCTCCTCGGAGACGAGCCCGGCGATGTGGCCGTTCTGGGTCAGGGCCTCGATGAAGACCTCGTTGGTGACCACGTCGAGCTTCTTCTGGGTCTCGCCCTGGACGTTCTCCGAGTCCGCCGACCCAAGCATGCCGACCAGGTCGCCCTTGTTGACCAGGTCCGCGATGCGCTTGCAGGCGACGGAGATGTCGTTGAGCAGGCCGGTGAATTCGCCGGTGGCCTCCGGCAGGTTGCGCTGCGTCTCGATGATGTAGTTGGTCAGAGTCGTACCGATGTGCATGGTTTTCTCCCCTGGCGTGCGGTTTCCATGGCTTCTTTAATATCAACCGAGGACATCCGCCGCCGATGGCGCGGCGGCGGCAAGCGTTCGGCGCATTCCTCCGGTACATTGGTGCGCAAGCCCATAAGCGTCAACACACAAGTCTGATCGCATGCCAAAGAACGCACTATATGCTCAGTCCGGCGGCGTCTCGGCGGTCATCAACGCCAGCGCCTGGGGCGTCATCGAGGCGGTGCGCGGCCATCCGGCCCATTTCGGCACCTGCTATGCGGCCCGCAACGGGATCCTCGGGGTGCTCGAGGAGGAGATCATCGACCTCGACGAGGAGGATCCGCTGACTCTCGCCGCGCTGCGCCACACGCCCGGTGGCGCGTTCGGGTCGTGCCGCTTCGACCTCGGCGATCTCCACGCGGACCGGGCGCAGTACGAGCGCCTGGTGGAGGTCTTCCACGCCCACGACATCGGCTACTTCTTCTACAACGGCGGTGGCGGCTCCATGGATACCGCCCACAAGGTCGCGCGCATCGGCGATGAACTCGGTTACCCCATCACCGCCGTCGGTGTGCCCAAGACCATCGACAATGACCTGGGCATGACGGATACCAGCCCTGGGTTCGGGTCGGCGGCGAAGTTCATCGCCACCGTGGTCCGCGAGGCAAGCCTCGACGTCGAGTCGGCCCACACCACCTCGACCCGGGTCTTCATCCTCGAGGTGATGGGGCGTCACGCCGGGTGGTTGGCGGCGGCGGCGGCACTGGCTCAGGAGTATGACGGCCGGCCGCCAATGCTGATCCTCTTCCCCGAGAGCCCCTTCGATCTGGGTGACTTCCTGACCCAGCTGCAGATGGCGATCCGCACCCACGGCTACTGCGTGGTGGTTGCCTCAGAGGGGCTGAAGAACCCGGATGGCTCCCTGTTCTCGGTGGCGCAGAGCCATGACATCTACGCCTATACGCAGCTCGGCGGCGTGGCGCCGCGGCTCGCCGAGATCATCCGCCAGGAGACGGGGCACAAGCTGCACTGGTCGGTGGTGGACTACATTCAGCGGGCGGCCCGGCATCTGGCCTCGCGCACCGATGTCGAGCAGGCCTACGCCGTCGGGCGGGCTGCCGTGGAAGGGGTGGTGGCCGGCCGGCATGGCTTCATGCCGGTGATCCGCCGTGAATCGGACCAGCCGTATCGCTGGTCCATCGACCGGGTACCGCTCGAGGAGGTGGCGAGCATCGAGCGCGGGTTGCCGCCCTCGTTCATCTCGCCGGACGGCTACGGCATCACCGCCGCCTGTCGCGACTACCTGCGACCGCTGATCGAGGGCGAGGACTATCCGCCGTTCGAGCGCGGACTGCCCTGCTATCCGCGTATCCGCGGGGTACTACGCCCCCAGCGCTGCCCGCCGTTCCGCGCCGAACCGCCGGGTTAGTCCCCGGTCGGCGGCGCTCCGGCGCGCGACTCAACGTGGGCGAGGATGGCGTCGGCGTAGAGGCCGGCGGTGTCCTGCGCCGCCTGCACCGTGGCTGCCGCCTGCTCGCCCATCTCCCGGCGGGTCCGGGGATCCTGTGCCAGCTCGGCGATGGCGTGGCGCAGGTCGGTCTCATCGAAGAACCGCTGCGCCCCGCCGGCGGCCAGCAACCGCTCCGACTCTTCGGCAAAGTTGCTCATGTGCGGCCCGAACAGGATGGGCTTGCCCAGCCGGGCCGGCTCCACCAGGTTTTGCCCGCCGCGGCGGATCAGCGAGCCGCCGATGATCACCGTCTCCGCGCCGGCCATAAAGGCCTCCAGCTCCCCCAGGGTGTCGGCTACGTAGATGTCGGCCCACTGCCAGTCCTCGCCGGCCGAGCGCAGCGCCACCCGGAAACCGGCCTGCTGCAGCGACTGACGGATCGCCGGCCCGCGCTCTGGGTGGCGCGGGACGATGACCAGCAGCTGCGGCACGTCCCGCTCCCTGCGCGCCTCGGCCCAGCAATTGGCGATGCGGATCTCCTCATCATCATGGGTCGAGGCGGCCACCAGTGCCGGGCGCCGGAAGGCGAACGGCTCCGGGGGTGGGGTGATCGGCGGGGCCAGTTTCAGGCTGCCGAGGGTGTGCAGACGCTCGGCGGGGACGCCGAAGCCGGCGAAGCGCCGGGCGTCCAGGGTGCTGCGGGCCAGGATGAGATCGACGTGGGCCAGGGCCTTGCCCTGCAGTCGCCGGATCACCGCGGCCCCCTCGACGGTGCGATCGGAGAGCCGGGCGTTGGCCAGCAGCAGCGGGATGCTTCGCCGTGCGGTGGCGGCATAGAGATTCGGCCAGATCTCCGTCTCCAGGATCACCGCCGCGCGCGGCTGGAAGGTGTCCAGAAAGCGGCGCACCGCCCCGGGCCAGTCCAGTGGCAGGTAGGCGTGGCGGGTGGCGGCGGGCAGTACGTGGGCAGCGGTCTCGGCGCCGGTGGCGGTGGCCGTGGTGACCAGCAGTGGCAGCCCGGGTCGGCGCGCGGCGAGGGCGTGGACCAGCGGGGCTGCGGTGCGCACCTCGCCTACCGAGGCGCAGTGCAGCCACAGCGGCTGGTCCGTCTCGGTCAGTCCGTAGTATCCGCGGCGCTCGCGGCGCATGCGGGCGCCGCCGCGCTGGCGAGTGCTGCGCACCAGCCACCGCCAGATCAGCGGTGACAGGCCGTAGAGCAGGGCGGTATAGACGGGTTTGAGCATCGGTTCAGTAGCGCGGGGGCTCACCCTCGGGTCGGGATTTGAAGCGTTTACGTACCCAGAAGTACTGCTCCGGCTGGTGCCGGATCCATCGCTCGATCAGTTGGTTGATGCGCGCGGTGTCGGCGTGGATGTCGCCGCTGGGGAAGGCCTCCAGTGGCGGCTCGAAGACCAGCCGGTAGCGCCCACCCGGCAGCCGCTGCGGGTAGTAGGGCAGCACGATGCAGTCGGTGCGCTCGGCCAGTCGCGCGGTGGCTGGTGTGGTGGCCGCCTGGATGCCGAAAAACGGCGCGAAGATGCCGCCGCGCCGCGGGGCGATGTTCTCGTCCGGCGCGTACCAGATGATGTCGCCGCCCTTGAGCGCGCGGATCATGCCGCGCATGTCTTGGTTGGAGATCACATCCTCGATGCGGCGGCGCCGATTGCGCCGGATCAGGGTGGCCACCAGCGGGTTGCGGTCCTCGCGGTAAAGGGCCTTGAACGGCGTGATCTGACGCACCCGGGCGCCGCTGAGCTCCAGGCCAAGCATGTGGCAGGTCAGCAGCAGGACGCCGCGACCGCTGTCGCGGGCGGCCTCGAGATGCTCTTGGCCGTGGACCTCGAAGAGCTCGGCGATGCGCTCCATGGGCAGCCACCAGCCCATGGCGGTCTCCACTACGCCGATGCCCATCAGCCGGAAGTTCTCCCGGGCGATGGTCTGCCGGCGCTGGGCGGAGAGTTCCGGGAAGCTCAGCTCCAGGTTGCGCAGGGCCAGCCGGCGCCGCTCCCCCGCCAGATGCCAGGCGAGTTCGCCGATCGCGGCGCCGATGGCCATGCGCGCCCGGTGGGGCAGGGCCACCACGCCCCGCAGCAGACCCAGCTGCAGCCACACCCCCCAGAAGCGCGGATGGAGGAAGCGCAGCTGCAGCAGGCGGTCGTCCTTCGGGGTGGGCCGGGCCCCGCGGCGTCGGCCCTTGGGGGCGGTCACGGTGTCGCTCAAAGCTTGAATGGGTTCCTCTTGGTCAGGCCGCGCAGCGGCGGTACCGCGGTATCGAAGACGCTCTGGGTGGACCAGGCGTTGGGGCCGGTGCGCGTGATGCGCAGGGCCTCCATCATCGGGCCGCTGCCGACGATGACGAACAGACGCCCGCCGATGGTCAGCGAGCTGTGGAAGCCGTCGTGGAGCTCCGGCAGGGAGCCAGTGACGGCGATCACGTCGTAGTGCTGGCCATCGTGCCAGCCGCTGGCAGCGTCGCCCTGGGCCAGCTCGATCTGCTCGCCCAGCCCGGCGGCCCCGAGCCGCTGCTGCGCCTGCCGGTGCAGGTCGGCTTGGAGCTCGACGCTGGTTACGTGGCCGCACAGGTGGGCCAGACAGGCGGTGACGTAGCCGCTGCCGGTGCCGATCTCCAGCGCCTTCTCGCCCGGGGCCGGGTCCAGTTCCTGGAGCATCCGCCCCTCCAGGCGGGGCTCCATCATGACCTCGCCGTTGCCCAGTGGCAGCTGCAGGTCGCTGTACGCCATCCCGCGCAGGTGCTCCGGCACGAACGCTTCTCGGGGGATCTCCTCCAGCACCTCCAGCACCCGCGGCTCGAGCACGTTCCACGGGCGGATCTGGCGGCGGATCATGTTGTCGCGTGCCGAATCAGTCACGCTTTGTGTCATTATAATCTCCTCCCCTCATCCCTGGAGCGATGGGCAGGGCAATCGTAGGGGGTCTGGTCGGGCGCGGCAAGCACTCCTTGCGTTGGCCGCCGGATGCTGGTATAAAAACCGCCTTTTCCGGCGGCTGCCGGCGAGCTGGGATTGAGGAGCGTAGTTATGTCCAAGGTCTGCCAAGTCACCGGCAAGCGTCCGGGTACGGGAAACAACGTTTCCCACGCCAACAACAAGACGCGCCGGCGTTTTCTGCCCAATCTGCACGATCACCGCTACTGGGTGGAGAGCGAGAATCGCTGGGTACGGCTGCGTGTCTCCGCCAAGGGCATGCGGATCATCGATAAACGCGGCATTGACGCGGTGCTCGCCGACATGCGGGCCCGTGGGGAGAGGGTCTAATGGCCGGGAAGAGCGCACGCGAAAAGATCAAGCTGGTGTCGAGCGCCGGCACGGGCCACTTCTACACCACCGACAAGAACAAGCGGAACACCCCGCACAAGCTTGAGATGAAGAAGTACGATCCGGTGGTGCGCAAGCACGTGACCTACCGCGAGACCAAGCTCAAGTAACACCGACGGCGTCCCCATGCGCCGTGTGGCGAACGGGCCCGGCTGCCTTCGGCACCGGGCCCGTGTCGTTTCGGGGTTCCGAGCGCGCTTGACCGGTCCGCCTGGCTCGAAGACCCTTGCAGCCAGCCCCCCAACGCTGCATCGTGGAGAGTCCCTGCCATGTCGGAGGTCTTCCTGGCTCGTCAGCCGGTGTTCGACCGCGAACTGCGAGTCTGCGGCTACGAACTCCTCTACCGCGGAGGGCGCGAGGACTCGGCCCGCTTTGTCGACGGCGACGCCGCCACTGCCACGGTCATCCTCAACGCCTTCATGGAGATCGGGCTCCGCGCGGTCACCGGCGGGCAGCCGGCGTATCTCA
Organism: Halorhodospira halophila; assembly: GCF_016653405.1. Classification (NCBI taxonomy): domain Bacteria; kingdom Pseudomonadati; phylum Pseudomonadota; class Gammaproteobacteria; order Chromatiales; family Ectothiorhodospiraceae; genus Halorhodospira; species Halorhodospira halophila. The sequence continues at coordinate 63,359 of NZ_NHSN01000032.1, read as the reverse complement.
ACCTCACCCGACGATTCCTCCTGCAGCAGCCCGTCCCGTTCCCGCAGCACGAGGTGGTCCTTGAGGTCCTGGAGGACATTGAGCCGGACGCCGAGCTGAGGGGGGCGCTGTGCCGGCTGTCACGGCAGGGCTACCGCATTGCCCTGGATGACTATTTGCTCGACGGCTCGGGGCGGGAGCGCCTGCTGCCCTGCGTGGACATGGTCAAGGTGGACGTGCTCGGTATGGCGCCGCAGGAGATCGTCCGCCACGCTCGGACTCTGCAGCGCCAGGGGGTGCCCGCCCTGCTCGCCGAGAAGATCGAGAGCCGGGAGGTTATGGAGCTCTGCCGTGCCGCGGGGTTCGATTACTTCCAGGGCTTCTTCCTGTCGCGGCCGTCGACCCTCTCGCGGCGCTCGGTGCCGCACAACCGCCTGCCATTGCTGCGCCTGATCGCCTCGCTGCAGCGCCCGGAGCTGGATGTCCGCGAGATCGAGCGGATCATCGGCCAGGACGTCTCGCTGTCGTACAAGATCCTGCGTTACCTGGCCTCGCCGCTGTTCCCCACGCGGGATATCGACAGCATCCGTGCCGCCGTGCTCTATCTGGGGCGGCGGCAGCTGGCCAACTGGGCCGTGCTGCTGGCCATGACCTCCTACGGCGATCAACCCTCCGAGCGCATCGTGGCCCTACTGGTGCGTGCGCGCACCTGCGAGCAGCTCGTCCGGCACCGCCACGGTGGCTCGGACCCCGGAGCGGCGTTCACCATCGGTCTGTTCTCGGGGCTCGATGCGGTGCTCGATGCGCCGCTGTCGGTCATCTGTGCCGAGTTGCCGCTGAGCACCGAGGTGCGTCAGGCTCTGCTCGAGCTTGAAGGCCCTTACGGCGGCATCCTCGCGGCGGTGCTGGCCCAAGAGCGCGGCGACTGGGAGCGCCTGGCCGGAAGCGGTATCGAGCCGCTGCAGGTCAATCACCACTACCTCGAGGCGCTGCGCTGGGCGGACGCCCAGTGGGCCTGGCTGGCCCATCTCTCCCGGGCCGAGCGCGCCGATCGACTCCCGCCGCGGCGGCGCGGCTCGCCGTCGTCGTCGTGATTCGGGTGGGGACGCCGCGTGCCTGAGCTGCCCGAGGTGGAGACCATCCGCCGTGGCCTGGAGGAGCACCTGGTCGGACGGGCGCTGCAGCGCGTCGTGGTGCGCCAGCCGCGGTTGCGCTATCCCGTCCCGGCCGGGCTGGAGGCCGCTGTTGCCGGCGAGCCGGTGGTGGCCCTGGAACGCCGCGCCAAGTACCTGCTCATCCGCCTCGCCGGTGGCGCCTGGCTGCTGCTGCACTTGGGCATGTCCGGGAGCCTGCGCTTGGTGGCGGCGACCGATGCGCCCGGGCGGCATGACCACGTCGATCTGGTGCTCGACGACGGCCGCGCCCTGCGGCTGACCGACCCGCGGCGTTTCGGCTGCCTGCTCCTCGGCGAGGGCGACCCCGAGGCCCATCGGCTGCTCTCCCGCCTGGGGCCCGAACCGTTGGGGCCGGCGTTCGACGGCGCGTATCTGCACCGCGCCGCCCGGGGGCGCCGGGTGGCGGTGAAGGCCTTCCTGATGGATGCCACCGTGGTGGTCGGGGTCGGGAACATCTACGCCAACGAGGCGCTCTTTCGTGCCGGGATCCGCCCGGATCGCGCCGCCGGGCGCATCGCGCGGGTGCGGTACGAGCGCCTGGCCGGGGCCGTGCGGGAGGTTCTGGAGGCGGCGCTGGCGGCCGGTGGCACCACCCTGCGCGACTTCACCGACGGCGCGGGGCGGCCGGGGTATTTCGCCGTCGATCTGTCGGTCTACGGCGGCTCCAGCTGCCCGTCCTGCGCCAGTGCGCTGCGCCAGCTCCGGGTGGCGCAGCGCGGGACCTGGTTTTGCCCCCGCTGCCAGCGCTGAGCGTGCTCAGAGCGCCGGCTGCCCCAGCCACAGGCCGATGGCGAACAGGGTCATGAACAGCAGGATGATGAACACGTCGCGCAGCATCCGGAACAGGTCGTCGAGCTTGGGGACCGGGGCCCGGACGCCGTAGTCCCGTGGGTCGAGGGTCCCTTCGTCGGCCCGGGCGATGATCTCCCGGGCCAGTTCCCGCGCCCACGGTGGGGTGCGGTCCTGGTCGCGCATGTACAGCCCGAAGAGACGGTCCAGGTCCTCGCGCCTGGCAATGCGCCGGAACTGGTGCCAGTGGGCGAGGGCGAAGAAGTCGTACTCGGAGATCTGCAGCAGCTGTGCCGCCTCGAGCACGCTGTTGTCGTAGACCAGCGGCTTGAACCACGACCAGGCCATGGCGCCCTCCTTTTCGCGGGGTGCGGGTCAGGGAACGCGGCGGACGCGCAGGCGCAGCGCCTCCGCCACGGCCGGGTGGACGAAGCGCGAGACATCGCCGCCCAGGGCGGCGACCTCACGGACCAGGCTCGAGGAGATGAACGCGTACTGCTCCGCCGGGGTGAGGAAGACAGTCTCGACGTCGGCGCGCAGCTGGCGGTTCATGCTTGCCAGCTGGAACTCGTATTCGAAATCGGAGACGGCCCGCAGGCCCCGGACGATGACTTGTGCCTCGTGGTGCGCTACGAAGTCCACCAGCAGGGAGGTGAAGGCCTCCACCTGGACATTGTCGACGCCGGCCAACGCGGTGCGGGCCAGCTCCAGGCGTTCCTCCACGGCGAAGGTGGGGGTCTTCGAGGGGCTGGGGTTGGCGGCAACGCCGACGATCAGGCGGTCGAACAGTCGCGCCCCGCGCTGGATCAGATCGGTGTGCCCGTGGGTGATCGGGTCGAAGGTCCCCGGGTAGATGGCGGTTACGCCCATCAATGGCTCCTCAGTCCTCATCTCGGTTGGTTCCGTCCGCGCGCAGCAGCCGAAAGCGGCAGCGTCCGGCCTGGCCTTCCCGGTGCACGGACCAGCTGGCGGGCAGTTCCGGTGTCGGCGCATTCCGATCGTCTTCAATATAGATCTGCGCCCCGGGCGTCAGCCATCCCGCCGTGGCTAGCCGCTGGCAACACACCTCCAGAAGCCCGCTGCCGTAGGGCGGATCCAGGAAGACGATCTCAAAGGGCGCTGCAGGAGGCCCCTGCAGGTAGTCGGCGCCGTCGGCCACCTCGATGCGGGCGCCCGTCGCCGCCAGGGTGGTGAGGTTGCCCCGCAAGCCGTCGGCGATGCGCCGGTCACGCTCGACCAGGACCACCTCGGCGGCGCCACGCGACAACGCCTCCAGGCCCAGTGCCCCGGTGCCGGCGAACAGGTCCAAGCAGCGCGCCCCCGGCAGCATCGGCGCGAGCCAGTTGAACAGCGTCTCGCGGACCCGGTCGCCGGTCGGCCGGACCCCGGCCTGGGCCGGGATCGGAAGGCGTCGGCCCCGCCACTGCCCGGCGATGATGCGCAGCTCGCTCCCGCGTCGGCGGCTCACGGCGGATCCATCTCCACGTCGGCGTCCTCCACCCCCGGGCCGACCAGGACGGTGACCATCCGCGCCAGGTCCAGCCGCTCGTCCAGGGCCCGGCGGATTGCCTGCTCATCGACGGCCTCCATGCGCGGGATGTAGCGCGCCAGGTGATCGGCGGGCAGGCGGTTGGCCGCCAGGACGCTGAGCTGCCCGGCCAGGGCCGAGTTGTTCGCCACGCTCAGCGGGAAGGCGCCGGTTAGATGGCGCACCGCCGCGTCGATCTCCTCGCTGTCCAGCCCGTCCCGGGCCAGGCGCTCGATCTCCCCGCGCAGCACCTCCAGGGCCTCCTCGCTGCGGCCAGCCTCGACGGTGGAACGGATCAGCCACGGGCCACGCTGCGGCATGATGTTGAGACTCGAGGAAGAGGCGTAGGAGAGGCCGCGCTCTTCGCGCATGCTCTGGTAGAGCCGCGAGACCAGGCCCCCGCCGCCGAGGACGTGATTGGCAACCCGCAGCGGGTACTCCAGCTCCTCCTCGCCGCGGGCGATGGCGGGCAGGCCCATCATCAGCGCGGTCTGCGAGGCGGGGAAGTCGATGCGGACCTCCGTCTCTTTCGGCTCGCTCGGGGGGGCGGGTAGCGAGGGCGCGGGTTCGCCGGCCTCCATGGCGCCGAGGAGCCGGGCGGCCAGCGCTTCGGCCTCCTCGCGGTCGAGATCACCAACGATGGCAACGCTGGCGTTGGCGGCGACGTAGTGCTCCGCGTGGAAGGCCGCCACGCGCGCCGCGTCCAGGCTGTCCAGCCCCGCCTCGGTGCCCGAGGCCGGAGTGGCGTAGGGGTGATCGCCGTACATGGCCGCGTAGAGCGAGCGCAGGGCGATGCGCGAGGCCGACTGCCGCTCGGCCCGCAGGGCCTGCTGCATGCGCCTGCGCTCCCGCTCGACGGCGGCGTCGTCGAAGCTCGGCGCGCCGAGCACTTGCTCGAGCAGCTCCGTTGAGGCGTCCAGGGCAGCGCTTTCGGAGAGGCTGCGCAGATGGACCTCGGCCTGGTGGCGGCCGGCGGAGGTGTTCAGCCGCGCGCCGACATCCTCCAGGCGGCGGGCCAGTTCGCCGGCGTCCATGTCGCCGGCCCCCTGGTCCAGGGTGCGCGCGGTGAGCCCGGCCAGGCCCGGTGTGCCGCGGTCGCGGGCACTGCCGGCGTCAAGGATCACCCGGACGTCCACCATCGGGAGTTCGCGGGCTTCGATGAAGTAGACGGCAGCCCCCTCGCGGCCGTCCCAGCGTTGCACCTCAGGTCCGAACGGATCGGCCTGCGCGGGGACGGCCAGCAGGGTGGTGGCGGCCACGGCAGCGGCGCGCAATCGATCCAGCAGACGCATCACTCCTCCTCGCCGGGCAGCAGGCGGCCCACGGTGAGCCGTTCCGGTTCTAGGTAGGTGCGGGCGACGCGCTGGATGTCCTCCGGCGTGACCGCGCGCACCCGCTCCTCGAAGCGCTGCGCCTCCTCCCAGCCGATCCCGGTGCTGGCCAGTCGGCCCAGGCGCTGGGCGCGCCCCATGGGGGCGTCTTGGGCGTAGACCTCGGCCGCGAGCAGGCGGGTGATGGCGCGCTCGAGTTCCGAGTCCTCCACCGGATCGTCGCGGAGCCGGCGAACCTGCTCGCGCAGGGCGGATTCCAGCTCGTCCAGGTCGTGGCCCTCGGACGGCCTCGCCACCAGCGAGAACAGCGTGTCGAGGCGTGCTACCGGGGAGTAGCCGACTGAGGCGCTGGTCGCCAGGCCGGGGCCGCGCACCAGTTCCTCGGGCAGCCGGGCGGAGCGTCCGCCATCGAGCAGCTCGGCGGCGAGCAGCAGGGCGTAGGCGTCGCTGGGCTCGGCCGCCGTGGCCAGCGAGGGGACGTTGTAGCCGAGGAAGAGCAGCGGCACGCGGGCATCCTCGAAGCGCACCTCGATGCGCCGCTCACCGGGGCCGGTCGCGATCTCGCGCCCTTCCGGCGGCGGCTCGACCTCGCCCGCGGGGACCGCGCCGAAGTGGCGCTCGGCCAGCTCGAAGACCCGCTCGGGTTCCACGGCACCGACCACCACCAGGGTGGCGTTGCCCGGCGTGTACCAACGCTGATACCAGGCCTCGAGCTCCTCGAGACGCAGGCGGTCCAGGTCCTTGCGCCAGCCGATGATCGGGTGGCGATACGGGCTGGCCATGTGCGCGGTGGCGGTGAAGCGCTCGAAGGCCCGGGCCTCGGGCGGGTCGTCCACGCGCTGGCGGCGCTCCTCATGGATGACCTGCATCTCGCGCTGGAACTCCTCGGAGTCGAAGACCAGCCGGTGCATGCGCTCGGCCTCGAGCTCCAGGGCCAGCTCCAGGCGGTCGGCGGCCAGCAGCTGGAAGTAGCCGGTGAAGTCGCGGGCGGTGAAGGCGTTGGTCCGCCCGCCCTCGCGGGCGATTAGACGTGCAAACTCGCCGGTCCCGCGCACCTCAGTGCCCTTGAACATCATGTGTTCGACGGCGTGGGAGATGCCGGTGATCGGTCGATGCTCGTGTCCGGAGCCGACGTGATACCAGAGCATCGAGGCGACCACGCCGCCGCGGTGGTCCTCCTGAACAAGGACGGTCAGGCCGTTGTCCAGCTCGTGGTGGTGGATCCGGTCCGCCGCCGCGGCGGACGCCAGGCCGAAGAGTAGGAGGGTGGTGAGCAGTCTGAGCGGGGCCATGGCTCCTCTGGGTCGGGTCGCCGCCGGGTTCCGATCCAATGGTAGGATACCCGACAGCACAAGTCGCGGGCGGCCGTTGCCCATCGAACCCCGCGGCATCCCTGAGACCACAATCGTGCCGAAGGCCATGAGCGAAAGCGAGAAGACCGAGAAGCGCCCCGGGTTGATGGGGCGGCTGCGCAACGGGCTGCGGCGCACCCGCAGCGGGCTCACCGAAGGGCTTGCGACGCTGTTCGTCGGCCGCCGTGAACTCGACGACGAACTGCTCGAGGAACTCGAGATGCGGCTGCTCCAGGCCGACGTGGGCATGGAGGCGACGCAGAAGGTGCTCGATGGGCTGGTCGAGCGCCTCGGCGGCTCCGCGGGTGGCTCCGGCGAGACGGTGCTCGAGGCCCTGCGCGGCGAGATCGTCAAGGTGCTTCAGCCGGTGGAGCAGCCGCTGCAGGTCGATCCGGCCAAGCGCCCTTACGTCATCCTCACGGTCGGGGTCAACGGCGCCGGCAAGACCACCACCATCGGCAAGCTGGCGGCCCGCTTCCAGAGCGAGGGGCAGTCGGTGATGGTCGCCGCCGGGGATACCTTCCGGGCTGCTGCGGTGGATCAGCTCCAGCAGTGGGGCGAGCGGGTTGGCTGCCCGGTCATCGCCCAGCCCACCGGCTCGGATCCGGCCTCCGTGGTCTACGACGCCCACCAGGCGGCGCGGGCCCGGGGTGTGGATGTGCTCATCGCCGACACCGCCGGTCGCCTGCACACCCAGGACAACCTGATGGAGGAGCTGCGCAAGATCCGCCGCGTGCTCGGCCGTCAGGACAATGAGGCGCCCCACGAGACCCTGTTGGTCCTCGACGGCGGGAATGGCCAGAACGCCCTGGCCCAGGCCGAGCAGTTCGGCCGGGCGGTGGATGTCACCGGCCTGGCCGTGACCAAGCTGGACGGTACCGCCCGCGGTGGCGTGCTGCTGGCGCTGGCCGAGCGGCTGCAGGTGCCGGTGCGCTATATCGGCGTCGGCGAGAGGGTTGAGGACCTGCGCACCTTCCGCGCGGCCGATTTTGCGGAGGCGCTGACCGCGGAATGATCCACTTCGACCGGGTCAGCAAGCGCTACCCGCGCGCTGGCCAGGACGGCTTGCGCGGCGTCAGCCTGGAGATCGGGCAGGGGGAGCTGGTCTTCATCACCGGTCACTCCGGCGCTGGCAAGAGCACCTTGCTGCGCCTGATCCCCCGCCTGGAGCAGCCCAGCGGAGGACGGGTGGTGGTCGCCGGCGTCGATGTGGGCCAGCTGCCCCGGCGCAGGATCCCGCTGCTGCGCCAGCGGGTCGGGGTCACCTTTCAGGATCACCGTCTGTTGGCCGACCGCAGCGTCTTCGGCAACGTCGCCCTGCCCCTGGAGATCGCGGGCGTGCCCCGCCGCGAGGCGGCGCGCCGGGTCCGGGCGGCCCTGGATAAGGTCGGCCTCCTGCACAAGGAGTCGAGCGCTCCTGAAGCCCTCTCCGGTGGCGAACAGCAGCGGGTGGGCATCGCCCGCGCGGTGGTCAACCGGCCCCCGGTGCTGCTGGCCGACGAGCCCACCGGCAATCTGGACCCGGGACTCTCCGAGGAGATCATGCGGTTGTTTACCTCGTTCGTGAGCATCGGCACCACGGTGCTGATCGCCAGCCACGACCTGGAGCTGGTCGAGCGCCTCGGCCGCCGCACCCTGACCCTGCGCCAGGGCGAGCTGGTCGGTGACCGGCCGGCCCGCGAGGCAGCCTGATGGCGCGTCGTCCAGAGCGCGGGGCGACGCCCCGGCGTCGCCAGAGCCGGGCCGAGGCACGCGCGCAGCGCAAGGCGGTGCGTGCCAGCCGGCGCAGTGACGCCGGTGCCGGCGCACAGCTGCTGGCGGGCCCCTTGCTCTATCTGTTTCGCCATGCTCAGGCGTTGACGGCGGCGCTGCAGCGGACCCAGGGGGCGCCCCTGCACAGCCTGCTGACCAGCGCCGTGGTGGGGATCGCCCTGGCGCTGCCGGCGGCCTTCATGCTCAGTCTGGAAAATGCCGAGCGCGTGGCCGGCGGCTGGGAAGACGGGGCGCCGCAGATCTCGCTTTTCCTGGCCCGCGATGCCGGGCCGGAGACTCTGCGTGAGCAGGCCGAGGCGGCGGCCGAACGCTCGGGCGTGACCGGCGTGGAGCCGGTGACACCGGATGCGGCGCTGGAGGAGTTTCGGGCCGGCACCGACTTCGATGCCGTGCTGGAGTTGCTTGACGAGAACCCGCTACCGCCGGTGCTCGTGGTGACCGCTGACCGCGGCCTCGATCCCGGGGCGGTGGCCGAGCTGGCCGAGTCGCTGGCCGACGACCCGGCCGTGGTGCGCATGCGCCTCGACCAGGAGTGGGTGGAGCGTCTGCACGCCATGATGACCCTGGCCGAGCGGGCGCTCTGGTCGGTCGGGGTGCTGCTGGCGCTGGCGGTGATCCTGGTCATCGGCAACACCATCCGCCTCACCATCGAGAGCCGGCGCCACGAGATCGAGATCATCAAGCTCATCGGCGGGGGGGACGGTTTCGTGCGCCGGCCGTTCCTCTACGAGGGCCTCGGCTACGGAGTGCTCGGCGGGGTGCTGGCCTGGGTGCTCACCGAACTCGGTCGTTGGGCCCTGGCCGGGCCGGCCAGCCGGCTGGCGGCCGCCTACGGCACCGAGTTCACCCTCAGTGGGCTGGGGGTGGCCAACGGCCTGCTCCTGCTGCTCGGCGGCGCCGTCCTCGGCGTACTGGGGGCGTGGACCGCCGTGGCCCGCCACCTGAGCGCCATCGAACCGCGGTGAATCGTCATGGCCCGCTGAATGCTTTATAATATGCGGCATCCGGTCGCGGGGCCGTCCCTTGAAATCCTCCGGTCCCGACCCCAGTTGCCCCAAGAATGGTGCGGGCAGCGAAACCCGGCAAAACAAAAGAGGAGACTCGGTCAGGTTGGAGGAGAAGGCGCGTATGAGCACGGCACTGGTTACGGCGGGTAACGCGAATCTGCCGCTGCCGACGAGCAGCGAAGACGCGTACATCCAGGCGGTGAGCCAGATCCCGGTGCTTGATGCCGACGAGGAGTACGAGCTGGCGCGGCGCTGCCAGTACGAAGGGGATCTCGAAGCAGCGCGGCAGCTGGTGCTCTCGCACCTTCGCTTCGTCGTCCACGTGGCCCGGGGTTACCGGGGCTACGGATTGGCCCTCGGCGACCTGATCCAGGAGGGCAACATTGGCCTGATGAAGGCCGTCAAGCGCTTCGATCCGGACGTCGGTGTCCGCCTGGTCTCCTTCGCGGTCCACTGGATCCGGGCCGAGATCCACGAGTTCATCCTGCGCAACTGGCGCATCGTCAAGGTGGCCACCACCAAGGCGCAGCGCAAGCTGTTCTTCAACCTGCGCGGTGCCAAGAAGCGGCTGGGCTGGATGAACCGCGACGAGGTCAATGCGGTGGCCCGTGATCTCGGCGTGCAGCCGGAGACGGTCCTCGAGATGGAGTCGCGCCTCTCGGGGCAGGACCTCGGCTTCGACCCGCTGGTCTCCGAGGACGAGGAGGAGCAGGTGCGTGCCCCGGTGGCCTACCTGGAGGACCGCCGCTTCGACCCGGCCGAGGTGGTCGAGAGCAGCGACTGGGGGACCCACCAGGACGACACCCTGCATCAGGCGCTGGCGCAGCTCGACGAGCGCAGCCGGCACATCCTGCGTGCCCGCTGGCTGGAGGAGGAGCGCCAGACCCTGCAGGAACTGGCCGACCACTACGGCGTGTCCGCCGAGCGCATCCGTCAGCTCGAAAAGAACGCCATCGGCAAGCTGCGCGGGGCGGTCAGCGCCTGAGCCGTCGAGCTCCGGAGCCTCCCGCCCCGCGGCACCTCGTCCATCCGCTAAAGCACACCCCGCTCGGCGAGGGAGACCGGCTCGCCGTCCCCTACCACGAAGTGATCCAGTAGACGGACGTCCACCAGTCCCAGGGCCTCGCGCAGGCGGTGCGTCAGGGCTTCGTCCGCCGCGCTCGGCTCGGCGACGCCCGAGGGGTGGTTGTGGGCGACGATCACCGCTGCCGCGTTATGGGCCAGGGCGCGTCGCACCAGCTCGCGCGGATAGACGCTGGCGCCGTCGATGGTCCCGCGGAAGAGTTCCTCGTAGCCGATCACCCGGTGGCGGTTGTCCAGGAACAGCCCGCCGAAGACCTCGCTGGGGTGGTCGCGCAGCAGTGCGGTGAGGTAGGTGCGCGTCTGCGCCGGGCTGCTGAGGGTGGGGCCACGCTGTAACGCTTGGCCCAAGTGGCGCCGGGCGATCTCCAAGGCCGCCTGCATCTGCGCGTACTTGGCGTCGCCCAGTCCGGGCCGGGCGGCGAAGGTCTCGCGATCGGCCTCGAGCAGGCCGCGCAGGCCGCTGAACGCAGCGAGCAGCTCGCGGGCCAGCTCCACCGCGGACTGGCCGCGGCGCCCGGTGCGCAGGAAAATGGCGAGCAGCTCCGCATCCGAAAGCGCCTGGGGTCCGCGCTGGATGAGCCGCTCGCGGGGCCGCTCGTCCCGCGGCCACGAACGGATCGACATGACACTGCCCTCCCTGGCGGCGTCGTGTGAACGAATTGTCGGCGGGCGCCGCCGCGGCGCGGCGACGCCCCCGCGGCTATTCCGCTGCCCAGTTGTCGCGTACGCGCTTGAGGCGCCGCGCCTGGTAGCGGTTGATGTTGGCCGTCATCATGAAGATCGCCACGATGAAAAGCACCGGGAAGGCCAGGGCGATGGCCAGCTGGTGGGCGCCGACCAGATGCAGGCCCAGCAGGACCACCATGGCCGCCGCCGGTGCGCCGATCAGGCGCACCATCGCCGCGGACTCCGTGCGCTTGATGTGGGCATCCAGTTCCTCGTAGCTGTCGAAGGCGTTCTCGTCCGTCGCCCCGAACATTCGCCCCAGGGCGCTGCCTTCGGCCTCCTGCCCTTGTGCGGGCGCGGTGCCGACCTCCGGTGAATGGTCGTCGTGTTGGGTCTGCTCAGCGTGCGCGTGCTCTCGACTCATGGTGCCTCCTCGGGTTAATCCCCTGTCCCCACTGGGATGACACTATAGAATGCGGGTCGGGATTCAACCCCGCCCGCTAGCGGTGTAGCGCAGTAGCGCGCTGGCTGCACGGATCTGCGACAATACGCGTATGTCTTTGCCGAGCCGAACCATCCGCATCCTGCTCGTGGTGAGCGGCGGGATCGCCGCTTACAAGGCCGCCGAGTTGGTCCGCGAACTGCGCCGCGGCGGCGCCGAAGTGCGTGTGGCGATGACCGCCGCCGCGCAGCGCTTCATCACGCCGCTGACCTTTCAGGCCCTTTCCGGTCAGCGCGTCCACACGGATCTGCTCGACGCGGAGGCCGAGGCGGCCATGGGCCACATCGAGCTGGCGCGCTGGCCCGATCGCATCGTCGTCGCGCCGGCCACCGCCGATTTCCTGGCGCGACTGGCTCAGGGGCGGGCAGACGACCTGCCGGCGGCGCTGTGCCTGGCCACCCGTGCGCCGATCACCGTGGCTCCGGCCATGAACAACGTCATGTGGGAGGCGGTGCCGACCCGCGAGAACCTGGCGGTGCTGCATCGCCGGGGCGTGGCGTGCATCGGCCCCGAGTACGGCGAGCAGGCCTGCGGTGAGTTCGGCGAGGGGCGCATGTCCGATCCGGCGCGCATCGCCGCGGCGTTGCTCGATGCCGGCGGTGCCCCGGGGGGCGCGTGGGCCGGGCGCACCGTGTTGATCACCGCCGGCCCGACCCGCGAGCCCCTGGATCCGGTGCGCTACCTGACCAACCGCAGCTCCGGGCGGATGGGCTTCGCGCTGGCGGCGGCCGCCCGCGAGGCTGGAGCCCGGGTGATCCTGGTTGCCGGGCCCGCCGCCCTGGCCACGCCGCCGGGCGTGGAGCGTATCGATGTCGAACGCGCCGGGCAGATGTACGACGCTGTGCTCGGCCGGATCGACGAGGCGGACTGCTTCATCGCCGCCGCTGCGGTGAGCGACTACCGGCCCGAGCACGAGGCGCCCGAGAAGATCAAGAAAGGCGGTGACGCGCTGACCCTGGCCCTGGAGCCGACGCCGGATACCCTGCGCGCCGTGGCGGCGCGCAGGCCGCGCCCCTTCGTGGTGGGGTTTGCCGCGGAGACCGAGCGCGTTGCTGAATACGCCCGGCGTAAGCTCAACAACAAGGACCTCGACCTGATCGCCGCCAACCGCGTCGGTCCGGGGCAGGGGTTCGATACCGACCACAACGCCCTGGAAGTCCTCTGGCCCGACGGCGGCGTCGCCCTGGCCGAGCAGCCCAAGACGGCCCTTGCCCGGGAGCTGCTGCAGATCGTGGCCGAGCGCGCCGGGTTCGCGGAGGCAGCGAGGAGTACCCATGCACCGTAAGATCGAAGCACGCATCGTCGACGCACGCCTCGGCAGCGAGATCCCGCTGCCCGATTACGCCACCGACGGTTCGGCGGCCATCGATCTGCGCGCCTGCCTGTCCGAGCCGTTGGTGCTCGAGCCGCGCGGGCGGCAGCTGATCGGCACCGGGCTGGCCGTGAACATCCACGATCCGGGCCTGGTCGGCGTCGTGGCCTCGCGCTCGGGGCTATCGCTCAAGCACGGTCTGCGTGTGGCCCAGGGTATCGGGGTCATCGATTCCGACTACCATGGGGAGATCGGGGTGATCCTTGCCCACGACGGGACCGAGCCGTATACGATCACGCCGGGGGAGCGCATCGCGCAGCTGCTCTTCCAGCCGGTGGTGCAGGTTACGCTGGATTACGTCTCGGGCTTTTCCGCCACCACCGAGCGAGGTGAGGGTGGCTTCGGCCACAGCGGTACGCTATGACGCGGGGGCATCCCCGCAGGATGACGATGACAAGGAGGCGCCCGTGAGCGCAGCGCAGGTACCCGCATCGATCTTTCGTGCCTACGACGTCCGCGGCGTGGTGGGCGAGACCCTGGATGCCGACATCGTCCGCTGGGTGGGGCGGGCAGTGGGCAGCGAGGCGCGCGAACGCGGTGTCCGCCGCTTGGTGGTCGGCCGCGATGGCCGCCACTCCAGCGCCGAGCTGGCCGCGGCGGTGGCGGCCGGCATGAACGACGCCGGCTGCGACGTCATCGACATCGGCCAGGCCCCCACCCCGGTCATGTACTTCGCCACCCACGAGCTGGAGACCGGCTCCGGGGTGATGATCACCGGCAGCCACAACCCGCCGGAATACAACGGCCTGAAGATCATGGTCGCCGGCGACACCCTCTCCGGTGAGGCCATCACGGCGCTCTACCGGCGCATACAGGACGGCTGCCTGGCCGAGGGCGAGGGTTGCGTGGAGACACGCACGGACCTGGTGGAACGCTACCTGGCGCGCATCGCGGGCGACATCCGCCCGGCGCGGCCGCTGCGCCTGGTCCTGGATGCCGGCAACGGGGTGGCCGGGGCGGTGGCGCCGCGCCTCTTCGAGGCCCTCGGCTGCCAGGTCGAGGCGCTCTTCTGCGAGGTCGACGGCGATTTCCCCAACCACCACCCGGACCCGGCGGAGCCGCACAACCTGGAGACGCTCATCGGTCGCGTCCGTGACAGCGGTGCCGATCTCGGGCTGGCCTTCGACGGCGACGGGGATCGCCTCGGCGTCGTCGACTCGGCGGGGAACATCATCTGGCCCGACCGCCAGCTGATGCTCTACGCCCGCGACGTGCTCAGCCGTCGCCCCGGTGAGCCAGTGGTCTTCGACGTTAAATGCAGCATGCACCTCAAGCACGTCATCGAGGCGGCCGGCGGGCGGCCGCAGATGTCGCGCACCGGGCACTCGCTGATCAAGGCCACCCTGCGCGAGAGCGGTGCGCCCCTGGCCGGCGAGATGAGCGGCCACACCTTTTTCGCCGAGCGCTGGTACGGCTTTGACGACGGGCTCTACACCGGTGCCCGGCTGGTGGAGATCGTCGCCGCCGATGGCCGACCCAGTGCCGAGGTCTTCGCCGAGCTGCCTGAGGGGGTGTCCACGCCCGAGCTCAAGGTCCACATCCAGGAGGGCGAGCAGGCCGAGCTCATGGATGCGCTGGTGGCGGAGGGGCGGCAGCGCTTCACCGAGGCCACCATCCACACCATCGACGGTATCCGCGTGGAGTGGCCCGATGGCTGGGGGCTGATCCGCGCCTCCAACACCACGCCGGTGCTGGTGGTGCGCTTCGAGGCCAACGACGCCGACGGCCTGGCCCGTATCCGCGAGGCCTTCGAGGCCCTGCTTGCCAGCGTGCGCCCCGGCCTGGCCATCCCTGCACCCTGACCCAGCAATCCGCACCCTGAATTCAATATGACCGAACACCCCATCGATCCCGATCTCACCGCCCAGGTCCTGGTCGAGGCCCTGCCCTACATCCGCCGCTTCCGCGGGCAGACCATCGTCGTCAAGTTCGGCGGCAATGCCATGGTGGACGAGGCGCTGAAGGTGGCCTTCGCGCGGGATATCGTGCTCATGCGCCTGGTCGGCTTCCGCGTCGTCGTGGTTCACGGTGGCGGCCCGCAGATCGGCAACCTGCTCGATCGCATCGGCAAGGAGACCGAGTTCGTCCAGGGCATGCGGGTCACCGACGCCGAGACCATGGACGTGGTGGAGATGGTCCTCGGTGGCCTGGTGAACAAGGAGATCGTCAATCTGATCAGCGCCCAGGGTGGCCGTGCCGTGGGGCTGACCGGCAAGGACGGTGGCCTGATCCGGGCCCGCAAGCTCGAGGTGGAACAGCCCGGGCCCGAGAACCAGGTCCCCGAGATCATCGATATCGGCCACGTCGGCGAGGTCGATCACATCGACCCGGCGGTGGTGGAGATGCTCGACTCCGGGGAGTTCATCCCGGTGGTCGCGCCCATCGGCGTCGATGAGCGCGGAACGTCCTACAACATCAACGCGGACCTGGTCGCCGGCCGGATCGCCGAGGTCCTCGACGCCGAGAAGCTCCTGCTGCTGACCAATACCCCCGGCGTGCTCGATGGCGCAGGCAATCTGCTCACCGGGTTGAGCCCCGAGCGGGTCGACGGCCTGATCGCCGACGGCACCATCGCCGGCGGCATGCTGCCCAAGATCCGCTGCGCCCTGGACGCCGTGGCCGGCGGCGTGCGCAACGCGCATATCATCGATGGTCGCGTCCCCCACGCGGTGTTGCTCGAACTGTTCACCGACAAGGGCGTGGGCACGCTGATCCGGCGCCAGCCCGACTAGCCCGTTCGCGCGGGGCCCGCGCCGCGGTCGCGCAGCCCCCAGATCCAGTACCCGGCCAGGCCGAGCATGGCGGCCAGGGAGGCCACGTAGGCCTCCCAGCCCAGGCCGTGGTAGAGGTAGCCCGGCAGCCACGAGCCCACCGCGCCGCCGGCGTAGTAGAAGGCGATGTAGAGGCCGTTGACCACGCCGGTCTCGCCCTCCACCTCCTGGTTGAGGTACCCCGGTGCCAGGGCGTGAAGCAGGAACATCCCGGCGCAGAAGACGAACATCCCCGCGAAGATCACCACCAGCCACGGTCCGAGGAACATCGCCAGCGAGGCGGCGAAGATGGCGATGCCCAGCAGCATGGTGTTGACCACGCCGCCGATGCGATCGGCCACGCGCAGGGCGCTGAGTGCCGTGACCACCCCCATGAGGTAGCCCGTGTACATCAGCGCGATGCCCAGATCGCTGAGCCCGGTCTCGAGCTCCACCAGGCGGAAGGGTAGGAAGGTGAGCAGCGATAGGAAGACGAAGAAGGCACAGAAGATGGCGCCGTAGACCCGCAGCGCCCGGGGCTGACGCAGAATCTGGCCGACGGCGCGGCGGTCCAGGCGGCCGAAGCCAGCCTGCGGATCGGCGTCCAGACGCAGCAGCAGGGCGGTGCACAGCAGCTGCGCCACGCCGAAGAGCAGGAAGGCGGCCTCCCAGCTCGCGGCGGTGGTCACCGCGCCGGCGATGGCCCGACCCAGGAAGCCGCCCAGCACCGTGGCCGCCACGTAGCCGGCCATCACCCGCGTGGTCCGCCCCGGGGCGGCGCTGGCGGCCAGGTAGGTCATCAGCGCGGTGAGGATGGCCGGGATCAGCAGGCCCTGAACCAGGCGCAGCCCGAGGAGGATCTCAAAGCTTGGCGCCATGGCCACCGCCAGCTGGGTCACGGCCAGCAGCCCCGAGGCCACCACCAGCATCTGTCGCGACGATACGCGCTGGAGCACGAAGCCGTAGGCGATGGGCGCAATGGCCAACGGCAGCAGCGTGGCGGTGAGCAGCAGCGAGGCCTTCGGCTCGCTCACCGAGAAAGCGGCCTGGAGCGTCGGCAGCAGCGGCTGCGGGGCGTGGATAGCCGAGAAGGCGAGGACCGTGCAGTAGATGGTGATCAGCAGCTGGGCAATGGGCATGGACGGGCTGAGGGTGGCTTTCAGGACGGGAACGGGTGCGCCGGCTAATGCTCGGCGCGGTGGAAGAGGGCGTAGAGCACGGGCACGACCCCGAGGATGAGGATCGTGCCGAAGGCCAGGCCGGACATCACCGCGATGGCCATGGGCGCCCAGAAAGGCCCGGAGAGAGCCAGTGGGATCATCCCCAGAATGGTGGTGGCTGCGGTGAGCAGCACCGGGCGCATGCGCCCGACACCGGCCTCCATGATAGCCGGCTGCACGGCCATGCCATCATCGCGGTGCAGGCGTATCTGCTCGACCAGGACAATGGCGTTGCGGATGAGCATGCCGGCCAGGCTCATGGCGCCGAGCAGGGCGATGAAGCCGAATGGCTGGCGGAAGGCGAGCAGACCGGCGACCACCCCGATCAGCCCCAGCGGCACGGTCAGGGCCACCACGGCGGCATCGCGTAGGCTGTTGAACTGCGCGACCAGCAGCAGGGCCATGACCGCCAGCACCAGCGGAACAAAGGCCAGCACATCGGCCCGTGCCTCCCAAGAGGCCTCGGCCTCGCCGCCCCAGGAGAGCTCCAGGCCAGGGGGCAGGTCCAGCTCGGCGAGTTCCGGGTCGAGGCGGGCCACTAGCCCTTCGGCGGTGGCCCCCTCGGCCAGGTCCGTCTGGACGGTCACCGTCGGCACCCGGTCCTGGCGCCAGATGCTGCGCTCTTCCCAGGCCGGCTCCAGGTTCGCCACCTGGCGCAGCGGGACCGGCTGCTCGGCGTCCCGCGGCCAGATCTCCAGGGTATCGAGCCGCGACAGGTCACCGCGTTCGGCCTCGGGCAAATACCAGTGGATCGGCAGGTGGCGGTCCCCGTCGATGAGCACACCGATGGGGCCGTCGTCGTAGGCCATCTCCAGGGTCTCGGCTACCTCGGCCGAGGAGAGCCCGGCGGCGCGGGCCCGTTCCTGGTCGACCTCGACATCCAGCGACACCGCCTTCTGGCGCCAGTTGTGCCGGGTGCCTTCGGTTTCCGGCTGGGCCGCCAGCCAGTCGCGCAGCTCCTCGGCTACCCGGCGCAGCTCCGCGTGATCACGCGGACCGGCCACGCGCAGCTCCACCGGGTAGCGCACCGGATCGCCCAGCATCATCGGCCGCACCCGCGGCTGTGCGTCGGCGAAGCGGCCCTCGAGCCAGTCGCGCACATCGTCGATCACCGCATCTAGGTCGCTGCCCGGTTCGGTGCCCACCAGCAGCTGGGCGTAGGCCGGGTTGGGCAGCTCCGGGATCATCGGCAGGTAGAAGCGCGGAGCCCCCTCGCCGATGAAGGTGGTCACCCGAGCGACGTCGTCGTGCTCGCGCAGGAAGGCCTCGATGCGCTCGGTGTCGGCGGCCACCGCCTCGATGCGCGTGCCCTCGCTGCGCCAGTGGTCGATGAGGAACTGGTCCCGGTCGGCGGCGGGAAAGAAGATCCGCGGCACCAGGGTGAATGCGGCCACCGCGATGCCCACTACCAGCAGGACGACGATCAGGCTGCTGGCGCGGTAGTGCAGCATCGTACCCAGAGCCCGCCGGTAGGTGCGGTGCCAGACGGTGTCGTGGGGATCCCCTGCCTCGCCCTCGGCCGGTGCGGGCAGGAAGCGGTAAGCCAGCAGCGTGGTGAAGGTCACCGCCAGGATCCAGCTCAGGCCCAGGGCGAAGGCCACCACCC
Source organism: Halorhodospira halophila (assembly GCF_016653405.1). Lineage (NCBI taxonomy): Bacteria > Pseudomonadati > Pseudomonadota > Gammaproteobacteria > Chromatiales > Ectothiorhodospiraceae > Halorhodospira > Halorhodospira halophila. Next base: position 45,226 of record NZ_NHSN01000032.1, on the reverse strand, counting down.
AGAACAGCGAGCTGGTGAACTCGCCCACTGCCGTCGGCGTGAAGCTGATCGGCGAGAAGGCCAGTGCGGCGATGGCCGTGCCGATCAGCAGCGGTACGGCGGTCTCGCTGACCGCCTGTCGCGCCGCCCGGGCGCGCTCGACGCCGCGCTGGATGCGGGTCATGGTCAGCTCGGCGACCACGATGGCGTTGTCGACCAGCATGCCCAGGACCACGATCAGCGCCCCCAGCGAGACGCGGTGCAGGTCGATGCCGGTGACCCACATCACCAGGAAGGTGCCGAGGATGGTCAGTGGTACGCCGGCGCCGACGATCACTCCGGTGCGCCAGCCCAAGGCGATCAGCAGGACGGCCAGGACGATGGCCACGGCAGTGGCCAGGTTGGTGACGAACTCGGTGATCGCCTCGCGGACCGTCTCAGCCTGGTCGTTGACGGTGTGCAGCGCCATGCCCACCGGGCGGTCGTGCTCAAGCTCGGCCAGGCGCTGTTCGATGCGTTCGCCGAGCTCGACCACGTTGGTCCCTGGAGCCGGCGAGACCCCCAGCGCTACGCCCGGTTCGCCGTCATGGCAGAACACGCGCTCGGGAGGATCGGCGAAACCGCGGCGGACATCAGCGATGTCGCGCAGGTAGATGCGCTCGTCGGTCTCCGGGTTACGGATGGACAGCGACCGCACATCCTCGACGCTGTCGAAGGCCCCCGAGACGAACAGCCCAACCCGATCGTCGTCGAGATCGATCGCGCCCGCCGGCGCGACCACGTTCTGCCGTTGCAGGGTCTCGGCGATCTGCCCGGGGTGTAGGTTGAGAGCCGACAGGCGCTCGCGGCTGATCTCGATGAAGATTCGCTCGCCCTGGCGGCCGAAGAGCTCTGCCCGGGCCACGCCGGGGACGCGCAACAGCTCGCGGCGCAACTCATCGGCATAGTCGTCGATCTCGCGTAGGCCGTAGCCCTCGCCGGTGACCGCATAGAGCAGGCCGAAGACGTCGCCGTAGTCGTCGTCGACCACCGGTCCGCGCACCTCGTCCGGCAGCTCGCGGGAAGCCCGCTGGACCTTCTTGTTCAGCTCGTCCCAGATCTGGCGCAGCCGTGCCCCGGAGTAGCGCTCATCCACGTCGACATAGATGACCACCTCGCCGTCGCGGCTGATCGACTCGATCTCTTCGAGTTCCTCGAGCTGCTGGATGTGACGCTCGAGGACCTCGGTGACCTCCGCCTCCACCCGCTGCGCCCGCGCGCCGGGGTATTCGGCCTGGACCAGGGCGGTGTGGATGGTGAAGTCGGGGTCCTCGAGCTGCCCCAGTTGGCCGTAGGCCCAGATGCCGGAGAGCCCGAGCAGCACCGTGGCGAAGACGATCAGCCGGGCATGCGCCAGGCTCCAGCCGCCGATGCTCACGGCGCCTCCGCATCCATCCGCCGGGTGGGCTGACCCTCGGCCAGGTGGTGGACGCCGGCGGTCACCACCTCGTCGCCGGTCTCCAAGCCGTCACCGACCAGAGCGCTGCCCCGATCCAGGGCGAGCAGCTCCACGGCCTGGCGCCGGACCCGGTGGTCCTCGCCGCGCAGCCAGACGTGGGGCTCGCCGTCGTGCTTGTGGACGGCGGTCAGTGGGACTCGGAACCCCTCGCCGGGGCCGAGGTCAGCGCGGAAGACCGCCTCGGCGGTCATCCCGGGCAGCACCCGGTCGTCGGGGTCGGCCAGGGTGACCTGAACCGGGTAGGTCTGGCGCTCGGGGAGCACGTCGACCCCGACGGTGCGGATCCGCCCCGGGAAGACCGCGTCGAGGGCCGGGACGTGCACCTGCACCTGCTGCAGGTGCTCCCGGTAGACCATGAACTCCTCGGGGATGCCGACCTCGACCTCCAGCTGCGAGAGGTCCTCAAGGAGGTAGACCGGCTCCTGGGGCGGCACGGCCTCGTAGGCGTCAAAGCGGCGCTCGGCGACCGCCCCTTCGAACGGGGCCCTCAGCCGGGTGTAGGCGAGCCGGTCGCGGGCGAGGGCCAGGCCGGCCTGCAGCGAGGCGGCTTCGGCGCGGGCCTCGTCACGCTGGCGGGCGGCCTGGTCGTACTCGGACTGGGTGATGGCCTCCTCCTCGACCAGCTGTGCGGCGCGCAGGTACTCGGTGGCCGCGTAGGCCTGCCGGGCGCGGGCCGCCTCGAGCTGTGCCTCCAGCTCCTCGACCTCGCGGGCGTGGTCGGAGTCGTCCAGCTCGGCAAGGCGCTCGCCGGCGGCCACGCGATCACCCACATCGGCGTGGATGGTATCCAGCTCGCCACCTACGCGGAACGACACCCAGGCCCGGTGCTGCGCCTCGACGCGGCCGGTGAAGCGCCGTTCGGCGAGGCGGTCGGGATCCTCCAGGACCAGGGTCTGGACCGGGCGCGGCCGCTCCTCGGGGGGCTGCTCGGTACCCGGATCGCCGCAGCCGGTGACCAGGGCCAGGCCGGTGACCAGCAGGGTCACCGTCCGCAGCAGCGGCGCGGGCGCATGGTGGGGCCGCACGTCCATGGCGTTCCTTGAAGGTGATGGGGGGTTCAGGCACTCCACCTATCGTATCCAGCCGGGCCGAGCGGCGCCAGCCGGCGGCGCGGCTACGCCGCGCCGTAGCGGCTCCGATACTGGCGGATGGCGTCCAGAGTCTCGCCCTTGCCGCCGTGCTCGGCCAGGTAGGTTTCCAGGTGATCCAGGGTGATGATCGGGACCACCGGGGCGCCCAGGGCCTGTTCGACCTCGTGGACGGCGGAGACCTGGTTGGCGCCGCGCTCCTTGCGGTCGAGCGCGATGGCCACCGCGGCCACGCGGCCGCCCTCGGCGGTGATCAGCTCGGCGGCCTCGCGGATGGATCCGCCCGATGAGATCACGTCGTCGACGATCACGGCGCGCCGACCATCCACCGGTGCACCCACCAGCCGTCCCCCCTCGCCGTGGTCCTTGGCCTCCTTGCGATCGAAGGCGTAGGGGACGTCGCGGCTGCGCGTCTCGGCCAACGCCATGCTGAGCGCCGTGGCCAGCGGGATGCCCTTGTAGGCGGGGCCGAAGACCAGGTCGAAGTCAACCTGTGCCCTCGCCAGGGCCTCCACGTAGCAGCGGCCGAGCCTGCTCAGGGCCTCGCCGCTGTTGAACAGCCCGGTATTGAAGAAGTAGGGGCTCTCGCGGCCGGATTTCAGCGTGAAGCGCCCGAAGCGCAGCACCCCGCGGTCGAGGGCGAAGCGGATGAACTCTTCCTGGTAATCGTACATGGCGGTCTATCCCGTGTTGCGCATGCCCGCCGCGATCCCGTTGATGACCACCTGCAGGCCGCGGCGCAGGGAGTCGTCCTCGCACATCCGGGAACGACGCAGCAGCTCGACCTGCAACAGGTTGAGCGGGTCGACGTAGGGGTTGCGGACCTCCACAGCGCGTTTGACCACCGGGAAGTCCGACAGCGGCTGCTCGTGCCCGGTGATGGTCAGCACGGCGTCGCGGGTGCGGGCGAAGCGCTCGCGCAGCTCGTCGCCCACCCCGCGCAGCTCCTCGGGGACCAGGGCGTGCTCGTAGAGCCGGTTGACGCCGGGTTCGGCCTTGGCCACGACCATCTCGACCATGTCGAGGAAGGCCTCGAAGAAGGGCCAGTGGGCGAACATCTCCTGTAGTTCTTCGGTTAGCCCCTCTTCGATGGCCTCTTCGAGCGCCTCGCCAACACCCAGCCAGGCCGGGAGCATCAGCCGGGTCTGGGTCCAGGCGAAGACCCAGGGGATGGCGCGCAGGCTGTCCACGGTCATCTGATCCGGCGAGCGCTTGGCCGGGCGGCTGCCGATGGTCAGCCGCGAGATCTCGTCGATGGGGGTAGCCGCCCGGAAATAGTCCATGAACTCCGGGCGCTCCTTGACCGTGTCGCGATAGGCCGCCATGGCCCGGGCGCTGAGCCGGTCTAGGATCTCGCGCCAGCGCTGCGGCGGTGGTTCCGGCGGGCGGACCGTCGCCTCGAGCACCGAGGTGGTGTAGAGCTCCAGGTTGCGCAGGGCGATCCCGGGCAGTCCAAACTTGGCCTGCATCACCTCGCCCTGCTCGGTGACGCGCAGCGTCCCGTCCACGGAGCCCGGCGGCTGGGCCAGGATGGCGGCGTGGGTCGGGCCGCCGCCACGGCCAATGCTGCCGCCGCGCCCGTGGAACAGGGTCAGATCGATACGCTGCCGGCGGGATAGGGCGACCAGCTGCTCCTGGGCCTGGTAGAGCGTCCACGTGGAAGTCAGGTGACCGGCGTCCTTGGTGGAGTCGGAGTAGCCGATCATGATCTCCTGGCGGCCGGCGATGCGCTGGCGGTACCAGTCGCTCTCGAAGAGCACCTCCATGGTGTCGGCCGCCTCGGCCAGCGTGTCGCGGGTCTCGAACAGCGGCACCACCCGGGTGGGGTGGGTGAGACCGCACTCCTTCTGCAGCAGCTCCACGGCGAGGATGTCGGAGGGCTTCGCGGCGTGGGAGACGATGTACGCCCCCACCGCGTCGGGGCCGATCTCCTCGAGCATGCGGATGGTGTCGAGCACCTCCTGGACCTCGCGCTCCGGCTTGAAGTCCAGCGGGATCACCGGGCGGCGGTGGGAGAGTTCCTGGAAGAGCCACTGCTGGCGGGTTGGCTCGTCCCACTCGGCGTAGCTGCCCAGTCCCACGGCGCGGGTGATGGCGTCGAGCACCGCGGTGTGGCGCTCCGCGTGCTGGCGGATGTCCATGGGCATCAGGGTGAGCCCGAAACAGCTCACCCGGCGGATGGTATCGAGCAGCTCGCCCTCGGCGACCACCCCGGCGCCGACGCGCTGCAGCGAGTAGTAGCAGCGCAGCAGCGGCTGACGCAGGTCCTCGACGTCGGAGAGGATGTCGCTCTCCGGGGGGCGACCGCCCTGGAGCTTGGCCTCGGCCCAGCGCATGGTCTGGCGCAGCCGCGCCCGGAGCCGCTTGAGCACCACCCGGTACGGCTCCCACGCCTCGCCGCCGACCTCCTCGCGCAGCTCATCGTCGCAGACCTGCAGCGACAGGGTGGAGACCAGCCGCTGGATGTCCCGCTCGTAGAGGTAGGCGGCCATCCAGCGCGAGAGGATGGCCACGTCCCGGGTGACCCGGTGGGTGACGTTGGGGTTGCCGTCGCGGTCGCCGCCCATCCACGAGCCGAAGGTGATCGGCGCGCAGTCCAGGGGCAGCGGGCGGCCGGTGTGCTCGCGCAGGGTGTGATCAAGGCTGCGCAAGTAGCGCGGCACGGCGTCCCAGAGTGTCTGCTCGACCACCGCTAGACCCCAGCGGGCCTCGTCCTGCGGGGTGGGGCGGCGGCGGCGGATCTCGTCGCTGTGCCAGGCTGCGGTGATCTCGCGCTTGAGCGCCAGCCGCGTCTCGGCCACCTCCGTGGGCGTCTGGCCGAAGCGGTCGCGGTTGTCCAGCAGCCCGGCGATGCGGTTGTACTTCTGCAGCATGGTCCGCCGCTGCACCTCGGTCGGGTGCGCGGTGAACACTAGGTTGATGTCCATGCTGCAGATGGCCTCGTGGAGCTGCTCGGGCTCCATGTCGGCGGCCAGTCGGGGGACGGTCTCGGCCAGGGAGCCGAACAGCGGTCGGGCCTCGGGGGTACGGGCCCACTCGCGGCTGCGCCGCACCCGGTGATGCTGCTCGGCGATGTTGGCCAGGTTCAGGAACTGCGAGAAGGCCCGGGCCACCGGGGTGACCTGTTCGGGCGGCAGTTCCGACAGGGTCCGTTCGAGCTCCTGCGCAGCTTCGTCGTCCCCGGCGCGGGCCGTCTTGGCCAGCACCCGGACGCGCTCGACGGTCTCGTAGAGCTCGGCGCCGCCCTGCTCGCGCAGGGTGGCACCGAGCAACTCGCCGAGGTCCCGGATGTCTTCGCGCAGGGCGCTGTCGCTATCCTGATGCTCTTCCATGCCGTTGCGCCCCGCCTGCTTGGGGTGGTTGCGTGGTCACTCGGCCTACTCGGGCAGCCCGAACTGCTCGACGCTGGCGAAGATGTCGGTATCGGAGATGATCCCGATCGGCCGGCCCTGGGTGTCGATGACCACCATGCGCCGGATGTTCTCCGCGCCCATGCGCTCGGCGCAGTCGAGCAGCGAGGTGTCCTCGGGTACGGTGATCAGCGGCCGCGTAGCCACCTCCGAGATGCGTACCTGGCTCGGTTGCTTGGTGGCCGAGACCACCCGGCTGATGACGTCGCGCTGGGTCATGATGCCCATGCCGTCGGCCTCGTCCGGCGCGGGCTGGACCACCACCGAGGAGATCCGCCGCTCGCGCATCAGGTGCATGGCGTCCTCGACGCTGGTATCGCCGGACATGGTGACCAGGTTCGGGTTCATGAGGTCGGCCACCGTGTGCGGCACCCGGCCCGAGGCGACCATCTCCTCGAGTGGCGCGACCACCCGGCGCTGCTCGCGGGCCTGGCGCTCGGCCTCGATCGCCTCCTCGCGCTCGCGCTGGATGCGGTCGATGTCGATGGTGCCGTGCATCTGATCGATCAGCGCGTCGGCGAACTGGCTGGTCTTCACCTCGGTGGCGCCCTGCAGCGAGCGGGCGAAGTCGTAGGTGACGATCCCGGCGCCGACCACCTTCTCGTAGGCGGCGCGGATCAGGTCGGCTGCCTCGCTCCAGCCGATGTGCTCGAGCAGCATGACGCCCGAGAACAGCAGCGAGCCGGGATTGACCTTGTCCTGGTTGGCGTACTTCGGCGCGGTGCCGTGGGTGGCCTCGAATACCGCCACGTTGTCGGACATGTTGGCGCCCGGCGCGATGCCCACGCCTCCGACCTCGGCGGCGATGGCGTCCGAGAGGTAGTCGCCGTTGAGGTTCATGGTGGCGAGGACGTCGAACTCGTTGGGCCGCAGCAGCATGAGCTGGAACATGATGTCCGCGATGCGGTCCTTGATGACGATCTTGCCCTCGGGGCGCTTGCCGCCGTAGGTGGCGTAGAGCTCCTCCTCGGTGATGGTCTGGTCCGGGAACTCCTCGCGGGCGACCTCGTAGCCCCAGGTGCGGAAAGCCCCCTCGGTGTACTTCATGATGTTGCCCTTGTGCACCAGGGTGACGCTCTCGCGGTTATGCTCGATGGCGTACTCGATCGCCTTGCGCACCAGGCGCTTGGTCCCGAACGGGCTGATCGGCTTGACGCCGAGACCGGCGCCGTCGAAGAACGTCTCGCCCATCTCCTCGCGCAGGAAGCGGGCGACCTTCTCGTTGTCGGCGCTGCCGGCCTGGTACTCGATCCCGGCGTAGACGTCCTCGGTGTTCTCGCGGAAGATCACCACGTCGATGTCCTCGGGGCGCTGCAGCGGCGAGGGGACACCGGCGTAGTGGCGCACCGGGCGGACGCAGGCGTACAGATCGAGCTCCTGGCGCAGGGAGACGTTCAGCGACCGGAAGCCGCCGCCCACCGGCGTGGTCAGGGGCCCCTTGATGGAGATGAGTACGTCCTTCAGGGCGGCCTTGGTCTCATCGGGGAAGTAGTTGCCGTCGTACAGGGCGGCGGCTTTCTCGCCCATGTACAGCTCGGCCCAGTGGATCTTGCGCCGCCCGCCGTAGGCCTTCTCGACCGCGGCGTCCCAGATGCGCATGCAGGCGCGGTTGATATCGGGCCCGATGCCGTCGCCCTCGACGTAACCGATGATCGGGTTGTCCGGGACCTGAAGTCGGCCGTCGGACCCGACGGTGATCTTCTGGCCGCCCTCGGGGTACTGGATTTGTTGGCTCATGGCTCCTCCCGCTGGATTTCCTTTCGGCGGCGCGTGGCCGGTCCGGCTTTTGGCCGCGGTCCCGGCGCCTGTGACAAACGGGCTCTATTCTCAATCAGCCCCCGGGGCCAATCAAGAATGGGCGAGCCGCTCCAGGTAACGCTCCACGTCCAGCGCGGCCATGCAGCCGGTGCCGGCCGAGGTGACCGCTTGGCGATAGACGTGGTCGCAGACGTCGCCGGCGGCGAACACACCCGGGACGCTCGTCACCGTGGCGTTGCCGTCCAGGCCGCTGTTGACCCGGATGTAGCCGCCGGACATGGCCAGCTGACCCTCGAACAGCCCGGTATTGGGGGAGTGGCCGATGGCGATGAAGACGCCCGAGACCTCGCGTTCAGCGATCTCGCCGCTTTCCGTATGGCGCAGGCGCACGCCGTTCACGCCGCTGTCGTCACCGACGACCTCCTCCAGGGCCCGGTTCCAGCAGATATCGACGCGCCCCTGCTCGACCCGCTCCATGAGCTGGCGCTGGAGGATCTTCTCGGCGCGCAGGTTGTTGCGTCGGTGCACCAGGGTGACGTGGGAGCAGATGTTCGCCAGGTACAGCGCCTCCTGGACGGCGGTGTTGCCGCCGCCGACCACCGCAACCGGCTGATTGCGGTAGAAGAAGCCGTCGCAGGTGGCGCACGCCGACACGCCCTTGCCCATGAATTGCTTCTCGGACGCCAGGCCGAGGTACTTGGCGCTCGCCCCGGTGGCGATGATCAGCGCGTCGCAGGTGTAGCGATGCTGGTCGCCCTCCAGGGTGATCGGCTGCCCGGCCACGCTTGCGGTGTGGATGTGGTCGAAGATGATCTCGGTGTTGAAGCGCTCGGCCTGGCGGCGCATGCGGTCCATGAGTTCCGGACCCTGAATGCCTTCCGGCTCGCCGGGCCAGTTGTCGACCTCCGTGGTGGTGGTCAGCTGGCCGCCCATCTCCATGCCGGTGACCAGGACCGGATCGAGATTGGCCCGCGCGGCGTAGATGGCCGCGGTGTAGCCGGCCGGGCCGGAGCCGAGGATCAGCACGTTGCAATGCTTGCTCTGTTGGGCCATGGGGTCACGACTCGTCTGTTTGCAGGGGTGGATGCACCGCACGCCCGGCGCGCGCGGCCGGGGATATGTTAGCGCTATTGCAAGGGTGTCTCTACGCCGTCGCGTCCCGGTCGGTGGATGCGGTCCGGGTGGGCGTAGCGCAGCAGGACCAGGGCCAGGGCGATCGCCGGGAGCCCGGCGGCGGCAGAGATCATGAAGAAGTGGACCCAGCCCACCTGCTCGGCGACGACCCCGGTGAAACCGCCGAGGAACTGACCCGGCAACGTCATCAGCGAGCTGAACAGCGCGTACTGTGTGGCCGTATAGGCGGTGTTGGTCAGGCTCGCCAGGTAGGCGAGGAAGACCGCGATCGCCATGCCGCCGGTGACGTTGTCGGCCACGATGGCCGCGATCAGGCCGTGGATCTCCGGACCCAGTGTCGCCAGCCACGAGAAGGTGAGGTTGGTCAGTGGCGCCAGGATGGCGGTGGCGATGAGCATCGGCGCGATGCCCACGCGGCTGACCATGACGCCGCCGAGGGCGGCGCCGAAAAGGGTCATGGCGAGGCCGAAGGCCGCCGCGATGTTGGCGATCTGGTCCTTGGTAAAGCCCAGGTCCAGGTAGAACGGGTTGGCCATCACGCCCATGACGATGTCGCTGACGCGGAAGGTGGCGACGAACAGCAGGATGATGATGGCCACCGGGAGGCCGAAGCGCTTGAAGAAATCGGCGAAGGGGCAGAGCACGGCGCCGATCAGCCAGGCCGTAATCCGCCGGCGCAGGCCCCGGTGCGGGGTCCGCTCCAGGTAGTCGACGACCCGCTGCTCCAATTGCCGCGTGTCGCGGCTGACGGCCACCTGCGGCTCGCGGATGAGCAGCGTTGTGGTCAGGCCCACGCCCATGAGCAGCGCCATGCCGCTGTACGCCAGGGTCCAGTTGCCCCAGGCGGCCAGGTGCAACGCTCCGGCCCCGGCGGCGAGCAGGGCGATGCGGTAGCCAAAGACATAGGTGGCCGCCATGGCCGCCTGCCGATGGCGGGCGGCGGCCTCGACCCGGTAGGCGTCGATGGCCACGTCCTGGGTGGCTGAGCCGAAGGCGGCGGCGACGGCGAACACGGCCACCAGGCCCAGGTACTCGGTGGGGTCGGTCAGTGCCATACCGAGCAGTGAGCTGGCCACGATCAGCTGCGCGAGCAGCATCCAGGAGCGGCGCCGCCCCATCCAGGGGCCGAGCACCGGCAGGGTGAGGCGATCGACGAAGGGCGCCCAGACCACCTTGATGCTGTGGGCGATCCCCACCCAGCTGAGAAAGCCGATGGCGGCCAGCTCGACGCCCATGTCCTGGAGCCACGCGGTGAACGTGCCGCCGACCAGTAGCAGCGGCAGCCCCGCCGAGAAGCCGAGGAAGGCCATGGCGATGACCCGCGGGTGCAGATAGACCCGCAGCCCGGCGTAGCCGTTGCGCTCGGCCGGTGCGGTGGGGGCTGCCTCCTCGCTCACCGGCGCTCCCCCAGCCAGCGCCAGATGGAGCCGTCGGGGCGCTGCTCGCCGGTGGTCAGATAGCGCAGCGTGTTGCGGTGGAACAGGGTCCAGCGCAGCTGCGCGCGCGCCTCGGTGGTCCCGCAGCACAGCAGCCGGTCCCCCGGTTCCAGGGGCACCTGCAGATCGGGCAGGGGGACCACGGCCTCCGGGCGGACCAACAGCAGCGCCACCGTGTTCATGCCCTGGCCGCTCTGCTGGGGGTCAGCCAGGATATCGCCGATGGCCACCTCGGTGCCCTCGTGACGGAGTTCAAGGATCGCCGGGCTGCGGTGCTCGCTCACCTCCAGGGTCCAGATCTCCGGAACCCGGCCACCACTGACCTCGCGGATGCGTCGGGCCACCGCGGCGTGCCAGCTTCGGTCGAACCCGCGTGCGATGCGTAGGAATTCCGGCAGCAGCGGTGCCGTGATCAGGCTCAGCATGCGCGTGGCGATCAGGTAGCTCGGTTCCACCGGCATTTGCAGCTGCGCCGCCTTGAACAGCGGCCGGTGGGCCATCTGGTTCTCGCGGGCGGCGAGGTAGAGGTCCGGCTTGATGTCCCGCGCGGTCATGACGATGGAGAGGTTGTCGGCATCGTCGTCGGTGCCGGCGAGCACCGCCTCGGCCTGCTCGACGCCGGCCTCGCGCAGGGTCACCGCCTCGGTCCCCTTGCCATAGATGGTGCCCTCCGGCGCGCCGGTCTGCTCCGGGGTCCGCTCGATAACGGTGTAGGGCACGTTGACCTTGTCGAGCCGCCGGCAGACCGCCTTGCCGAAGCGCCCGTAGCCACAGATCAGCCACCGGCCCGAAGGGGGGCGGGGTGGCTCGAACAGGGGGGTGTTGGGCATCCCCGACAGCCACTCGTAGACCCGGTGCATCTCCGGCTTGGTGATCGCCAGCGCCAGCCGGTCGGCGAACGAGGAGAACGGGTCGACCACGTAATCGGTCCCGAACGAGACCATGTTGTCCGCCGTGGCGCGGTTCTCGGCGCGGCAGATGACGCGCTGCTCCGGGTGCAGCAGCCGCACCGTGATGGCGATCTGCAAATTGGTGTGGTCGTCGTTGGTTACCGCCAGCACGCCGGCGCACTGCGGGTGGTCGAGTCCGGCGGCGCGCAGGTTCTCGGTGACGTTGGCGTCGGCCTGCCAGCCGGGTACGAAAAGCCGTAGGTCGCGGGTCTCCAGCTCGGCGATGCGGTCACGGTCGACATCGAGCACGGTGGCTTCCCAGCCCCGTTCGGTGAGCGAGCGGACCAGCAGCGAGCCGGTGTCGCCGTAGCCGCAGACGATCCAGAACGGGTCGGCGAGACGGCGGACCCGGCGCCGGAAGCGCCCAGCCTCGACCGTGCGGCGGAAGATCGGATCCTGGATCAGCCCGACGATGGTCACGATGGCGTAGAACCAGGCGATCACCGGCGGGTAGATGGCCAGCATGTACCCGAAGCGCTGCGCGTAGTTGAACTCGTACGGGTACTCGCCGAAGCCGATGGTTGGCGCCACGTAGGTCAGGAAGTAGAGGGCGTCGATGAAGTTCATCCGCCACGGCTCGCCGTCCGGGTGCTCGCCGGGGATGGCCATGAGCACCAGGATGCCGAGTGCGTAGCTGCCGATGAGCATCAGCAGCGGGCCGCGCATGCGGCGCAGCACCATGTAGAAGGCGGCGTTGCCCATGGACCGGTCCTGCGCCTAGCGGTGGATCTTCACCGTCTCGATGATCAGCAGCGTCACCGAAACCACGTTGGCCACCAGCGCCCCGCTGGCCAGGGAGACGATGCTGGCCATGGTCATGTCGGTCAGGCCCACGCCGGTGCCGTAGACCGCCACACCCCAGAGCACCGCGGCGGCGATCAGCTGCAGGTCGGCAACCAGGCTCGCCGCCAGGAGGATGGCACCGATCTGTGTGCGTTCGCCGAACTTGAGCACCGTGGCGATCAGGTTGACCACGATGGCGGCGAACAGCTCCCAGGCGGCGTGGTGGTCCGGGTTGTCGATCGTCCCGTAGACGAACCCGAAGTTCAGGGTCAGCGCCAGCAGGATGAAGAAGCCGAAGACGACCTTCTCGAGATTCATGAGAACTCCTTGGTTTCCGTCAGCCGCCGCGCGAGGCCAGCCGATCGGCGGTGCGGATCGGCTCCGGGAGGCGGTAGCGGGTGCAGCAGGCCATCACCCAGGCCGCTGCCGTGTCGTAGTCTAGGCGGTGACCGGGCGAGACGTATACCGGCCGCACCCGTGCACGGGTGCGCAGCACCGTGCCGATGCGCTCCTGGCCGTCGTACAGCGGTGTCTTGGCACCGCGCGCCTCGGCGACCGCGGCGTGCGAGCCGATCAGTCGCGATTTGCCGACGCCGATGCTCGGTCGCTCGAGCAGGACGCCCAGGTGAGCGGCGATGCCGAGCCGGCGCGGGTGGGCGACGCCTTGGCCGTCGCAGAGCAGCAGCTCGGGCAGTGTTTCCAGCCCAGCCAAAGCGTCGAGGATGGCGGGCAGCTCCCGGAACGAGAGCAGCCCCGGGCGGTACGGCATCTCCACCGGGCGGCGGGCCTGCCGGCTTTCCTGCAGCTCGAACCCCGGCCAGCTGTAACGGGCCACGGCGGCGCAGGCGGTGGCCCCGCCGTCGCGGAAGCCGACGTCGACCCCGGCAACGTTCACTACCGGCGGCAGGTCGTTGGCCAGCCGCACCCGCTGGTGCAGCTGGCGTTGGATCCGCGCTCCTTCAGCGGCGTCCACGCGCCAGGGGTGCGGGATCCGGCAGGGCCAAGTCACGCCGCCGGCCCCCGGCTTACGGGCACGGGTTGGGGTTGGCGGCGTGGATCGCCTCGATGCCGTCATGCACCGCCTCGGGCAGGGTCAGATCGGCCGCGGCCAGGTTGTCGGCCAGCTGCGCCTGGGTCGTGGCGCCGATGATTGTGCTGGTGCAGAAGGGCCGTTGGGTGGCGAAGGCGATGGCCATCTGCGCCGGGTCGAGATCGTGCTCGCGGGCCAGCTCGACGTAGGCCCGGGTGGCCGCTACGCCCCGCTCGCCGGTGTAGCGCTGAAAGCGCTCGTAGAGGGTCAGCCGGGCCGCGGCGGGGCGCTGCCCGTCCAGGTACTTGCCGCTGAGCACACCGAAGCCCAGCGGCGAGTAGGCCAGCAGGCCGCAGCGCTCGCGGTGGCTGACCTCAGCGAGGCCCACCTCGTAGCTGCGGTTGAGCAGGCTGTACGGGTTCTGGATGGAGACGATGCGCGGCAGGCCCAGGCGTTCGGCCTCGGCGATGAAGCGCATCGCCCCCCAGGGCGTCTCGTTAGACAGGCCGATGGCGCGGATCCGCCCGGCGGCCACCAGCTCGCCCAGCGCCTCCAGGGTGCGCCGGATGCGCGCCCGCTCGTCCTCGCCTTCTTCCTCAGGGCAGGGATAGTCGAGTCGCCCGAAGAAGTTGGCGCGGCGCTCGGGCCAGTGAAGCTGGTAGAGATCGATGTAGTCGGTCTGCAGCCGCCGCAGCGAGCCGTCCACCGCCTCCCGGAGCTGCTCGGCGGTGTAGGCGCGCTGTCCGTCGCGGATCGAGTCGAGCCCGGGGCCGGCGATCTTGGTGGCGATGACCAGGTCCTCGCGGCGAGGCTGGCGGGCCAGCCAGCTGCCCAGATACGCCTCGGTGCGCCCGGCGGTCTCGGTGCGCGGTGGCACCGGGTACATCTCCGCGGCGTCGATGAAGTTGACCCCACGCTCGGTGGCGAGGTCGAGCTGCGCGTGGGCCTCGGCCTCGGTGTTCTGCTCGCCCCAGGTCATGGTCCCGAGGCAGATGCTGCTGACGCGCAGATCGGTGTGGCCGAGTGGACGGTATTCCATGGGCGTGCCCTGCTGTCGGCGTGGACCCGGTCAGTTTCCCGGCCGCGCCGGCTGCCGGCAAGCCCCCGGCGGACTCGTGGCGGCGCCGGCGAGCCGTTAAGCTGGGGGCGACCGCCGAAGAAGGAGACCCCGGTGAAGATCGCCTCGTGGAACGTGAACTCCCTGAAGGTCCGCCTGCCGCAGGTCAAGGCGTGGGCGCAGCATGCTGAGCCGTCGGTGATCGCCCTGCAGGAGACCAAGGTCCCCGACGACCAGTTCCCGCTCACGGCGCTGCAGGAGGCCGGTTACCAGGCGTGTTTCGCCGGCCAGCGAACCTACAACGGGGTGGCCGTGCTTGCCCGCAGCACACCGGAGGAGGTGGTGACGGATCTGCCCGGCTTCGCCGATGCCCAGCGCCGGGTGCTCGCCTGCACCGTGGACGGGGTGCGGCTGATCAATCTCTACGTGCCCAACGGCCAGGAGGTGGGCTCGGAGAAGTACAACTACAAGCTGCGCTGGCTGGAGGCCCTGCACCACTGGGTGGCCCAGGAGCTGGCGGCCCACGAGCAGGTGGTGGTGCTGGGCGATTTCAACATCGCCCCAGAGCCGGCGGATGTCCAAGACCCCGCCGAGTGGGAGGGCAAGGTGCTGTTCAGCCCGCCCGAGCGCGAGGCGCTGCAGGGGGTGCTCGACTTGGGGCTGGTGGATACTTTCCGGCTGTTTGAGCAGCCCGAGGCGCAATTCTCCTGGTGGGACTACCGGGTCAATAGTTTCAAGCGCAACCGAGGCCTGCGCATCGACCTCATCCTGGCCAGCAGCGCCTTGGCGCGGGCCTGCACCGCGTCCGGGGTCGACGTCGAGCCGCGCCGCTGGGAGCGTCCCTCGGATCACGCCCCGGTGGTCGCCGAGTTCGACCCCGCGCTGCTGGCGGGGGACGAGGGCGGGAGCCCGGTATGAAGTACCGCGACCTGCGCGAGTTCCTCCAGCACCTCGAGGCCCGGGGCGAGCTCAAGCGTATCCGCCACCCGGTGGACCCGCATCTGGAGATGACCGAGGTCTGCGACCGGACCCTGCGTGCCGGCGGCCCGGCGTTGCTCTTCGAACGCCCGCGCGGCTACGACACGCCGGTGCTCGGCAACCTCTTTGGCACGCCGCACCGGGTGGCCCTCGGCATGGGCGCCGAGGATGTCGCCGCGCTGCGCGAGATCGGCGAGCTGCTGGCCTTCCTGCGCCAGCCCGAGCCGCCCAAGGGGATGCGCGATGCCTGGCGGCAGCTGCCGGTCTTCCGCCGGGTGCTGGACATGTCGCCGAAGACGGTGCGCAAGGCGCCGTGCCAGGAGCGGGTGATCGAGGGCGAGGACGTGGATCTGTCGCGCTGGCCGATCCAGACCTGCTGGCCCGGCGATGCCGGTCCGCTGATCACCTGGGCCCTGGTGATCACCCGTGGCCCGGAGAAGGAGCGGCAGAACCTGGGCATCTACCGCCAGCAGGTGATCGGCCGCAACCGGGTCATCATGCGCTGGCTCGCCCACCGGGGTGGGGCCCTGGATTTCGCCGAGCATCAGCGCCACCACCCCGGCGAGCCCTTCCCGGTGGCGGTGGCCCTGGGGGCGGATCCGGCCACCATCCTCGGCGCCGTCACGCCGGTGCCCGATGCCATCAGCGAGTACGCCTTCGCCGGTCTGCTGCGCGGCTCGAAGACGGAGCTGGTGACCTGCAAGGGGTCGTCGCTCCAGGTGCCCGCCTCGGCCGAGGTGGTGCTAGAGGGCCACATCCACCCCGGGGACACCGCCGAGGAGGGCCCGTTCGCCGACCATACCGGTTACTACAACGAGACCGAGACCTTCCCGGTGTTCACCATCGACCGGATCACCCACCGGGCGGCGCCGATCTACCACTCCACCTACACCGGACGGCCCCCGGACGAGCCGGCGGTGCTCGGCGAGGCGCTCAACGAGGTCTTCGTGCCCATCCTGCGCAAGCAGTTCCCGGAGATCGTCGACTTCTACCTGCCGCCGGAGGGCTGCTCCTACCGCCTGGCGGTGGTCACGATCCGCAAACAGTACCCCGGGCACGCCAAGCGCGTCCTCCTCGGGGTCTGGTCGTTCCTGCGCCAGTTCATGTATACCAAGTTCATCATCGTCACCGATGACGACGTGGACGCCCGCGACTGGAAGGCGGTGATCTGGGCGCTGACCACCCGCAGCGACCCGCGGCGCGACGCCACCTTCATCGACCACAGCCCTATCGACTACCTCGATTTCGCTTCCCCCGTCTCGGGGCTGGGGTCGAAAATGGGGCTCGACGCCACCAATAAGTGGCCCGGGGAGACCGACCGCACCTGGGGCACACCGGCCACCATGGATGAGGCCACCCGGGCTCGGGTGGACGCCTATTGGGCGGAACTCGGTCTTGATTGACGCGGCAGCGGCCGCCTACGAACCAGGCAGAGGGCCATGACCTACACCGTGCGCTTCAGTGACGGCACCGAGATCGGCGCCGAGCCCGACGAGGCGGTACTCGACGCCGCCCTGCGCCAGGGCGTCTCGCTGCCCTACGGTTGCCGCAACGGCGTCTGCGGGACGTGCCGTGCGCCGGTGCGCGCCGGCGAGGTCGCCTACCCGTCGGGCCAGCCCAAGGCCCTGGATGACGCCGAGCGTGCTGCGGGCCTGGCCCTGCTCTGCCAGGCCCGGGCCGCCAGTGATCTGGCGGTGGACCTCGAGCCCCTGGGCGACGTCGCCGCGGCGCCGCGCATCCTGCCGGCGCGGGTGGCCCGCCTGGAACACCTGGCGCCGTCGATCTGCCGCCTCTTCCTGCGTCTGCCCGAGGGCAAACGCCTTCCCTTCCGGCCGGGGCAGTATGTCGAGATCCTGCTCGGCGACGGCGAGCGGCGCGCCTTCTCCCTGGCCAGCTCGCCCCTGGACGACGAGCACCTGGAGCTGCACATTCGGCATATCCCCGGCGGGCGCTTCACCGACTACGTCTTCAACGAGATGCGCGAGGGCGAGCTGCTGCGCATCGAGGGGCCTCTGGGCCAACTCTATCTGCGCGATGACGGCGACCGGCCCGCGCTGCTGGTCGGTGGGGGCACCGGTTTCGGCCCGCTCAAGGGGATCCTCGAGCACGCCCTGGCCCGGGGCGATCGGCGCCGGTTTCACCTCTACTGGGGCACCCGCGAACGCGCCGGACTGTACCTGGACGACCTGGCCCGGGGCTGGGCCGAGACCCACCCCGGTGTGGATTACACCCCGGTGCTCTCCGAGCCCGGCGCCGAAGACGCGTGGGACGGGCGGGTCGGCTGGGTGCACGAGGCCGTCGTGCACGACCACCCGGACCTCTCCGGCTTCGATGTCTACATGAGCGGCCCGCCGCCGATGACCGAGGCTGCGCGGGCGGCCTTCCTCGAGCACGGACTGAACCCGGAGCGACTCTTCTACGATGCATTCCACTTCAGCCACGAGTGATCGCTACAGGGCCTACCGCTGGGCGGTGAACCGCGCCTATCAGGAGGCGGCGCTGCCCGGCGTATCGCGGACCTTTGCGCTGACCATCCCGCAGTTGCCCGAGGTACTGCGCGATACCGTCACCAACGCCTACCTGCTGTGCCGGGTGGCGGATACCATCGAGGACCACTCGGCGGCCGACGTCGAGGCCAAGCACGACCTCATGATCGGCCTCAAGGAGGCCCTCCACGGCGCCCGCGATCTTGGCCGGCTCGCCAGGGAAATCGAGGCGGTGCTCGACTGGGACACGCCGCCGGCCGAGCGCGATCTGGTCGTGTCGCTGCCACGCGTGATCGCGGTGACCGGCGGGCTGCCCGAGGCCCACCAGGGGCCGGTGATCCGCTGCGTTTCGGTCATGGGCGAGGGGATGGCCCGCTTCCAGCGCCTGCGCTCGCCGGTAGGGCTGGCCGACCGGGCGCAGTTCGAGGAGTACTGCTACTACGTCGCTGGCGTGGTCGGCGAGATGCTCACCGACCTGTTCATCCTCGAGGTCGACGGGTTCGACAGCAACCGCGACGAGATGATGGACCTGGGCCGGCGCTTCGGCCTCGGGCTGCAGGCGACCAATGTCATCAAGGATGTCTGGGCCGACCGCCAGCGGGGGGTCTGTTGGCTGCCGCGGGAGGTCTTCACCGAATCCGGCTGCAGCCTCGGCCCCGATGCGGACTGGAGCGAGGACCCGGGGTTCCACCGCGGTATCGGCCGCATGGTCGAGATTGGGGTCGAGCACATGGAAGCGGCGCGTGCCTACATCCTGCGCATTCCCCCGACGCAGCCGGGCATCCGCCGTTTCTGTGCCTGGGCGGCGACGATGTCGCTGGCCACGCTGCGGCAGATCCGCCGGCACCCCGGCTTCAAATCCGGCGACGAAGTCAAGATCAGCCGCCGCCAGGTGCGTCGCCTGGCCGGGTTGACCAACTACGCCGCCGAGCGCGACTGGGCCATGCGCACGGTGCTGGCCTGGAGCGGCCGTGGGCTGCCACGGCCGCTGGTGCGCTCGCGCGAGCCGGCGTGAGCGACTGTCACGCGGTGTTGGCTCAGCCGCCGATCTCGGCCAGCAGCCGATCGATCAGCCGCTGCGACTGGCTCCGGTACATGCCGCCGAACAGGTTGAAGTGGTTGAGCACGTGGTAGAGCTGGTAGAGGTCGCGCCGTACCGCGTAGCCGGGATCACGCGGCCAGATGGCGTCGTAGCCCTCATGGAAGGCGCTCGGGAAACCGCCGAATAGCTCGCTCATGGCCAGGTCGGTTTCGCGGTCGCCGTAGTAGGTGGCCGGGTCGTAGATCACCGGCGCGCCGTCGCGGGCGAAGCCGGCGTTGCCACCCCACAGGTCGCCGTGGAGCAGCGAGGGGGCCGGCGTGTAGTCCCGGAACAGTGCCCCCAGCCCCGCCGCCAGGCGTTCCCCGGCGTCGACCACCCGGCGCCCGGCGCCGCGTTCGGCGGCCAGGCGCAGCTGGTGGCGCAGCCGCCGCTCGCGGAAGAACCGGACCCAGTCCTCGTCCCAGCCGTTGGGCTGCGGTGTCGCGCCGATGAAGTTGTCCCGGTGCCAGCCGTGGGCCGCGGCGCAGGCCCCGTGCAGGGCGGCCAGCCCCTCGCCCAGGCGCCGGTAGCCGGCGGTATCGCCCCGGCCGGAGAGGTCGATGTGCTCGAGGACCAGGAAGTGCTGTCCGCCGTGAGCGCCCTCGGCGATCGGCCGCGGCACCCGCAGTGCCCCGGCGCCGGCCAGCTCGCGCAGGGCGTCGGCCTCGGTCTCGAACAATTCGGCCCCGGCGGCATCGTTGATCTTGACGAAGAAGCGGCGGTGCCCGTCGCTGAGGGTGAAGGCGTCGTTAATGCAGCCGCCCCCGGCGCCGCCCCGGCGGGCCGGGCCGAAGGCTTCGCCGGTGGCCTCGGTGATGGCGGTCTCGATGGTTTGTTGCAGATCCATGGCCAGCGCTCCTGCGGTTCAGGGGTCGGATGCGTGACGGACAACGTGCAGAATAGGCGGCTGCGACTCAACCGTCCCGGACCCCGTTCCGGGTGTCCACAGCGAGGTGCCACCGTGTCCCGAATCCCCCGATCCGCCACCCTGGCCTGCGCCGCAGCGGCCCTGTCCGCCGGCGGTTGCGCCACCCTCGACCGGGAGTACGAGGCCGCCTTGCTGCTCGGCGATCTGAGCGCCGAGGGCCACGAAGAGACCCGCCTGCAGGATCGCGGCGGCGACCCTGAGCGCACTTCAGTGCGCTACGACAAGGGCCAAGGCGAGCGCGAGGCGGATCTCTACCGCCCGGACGGCGAGGCCCGCGGCAACCTGGTGCTGATTCACGGCCTGACCGAGCAGGGCAAGGACGACCGGCGCCTGGTGGAGATGGCCGAGAGCCTGACCCGAGTCGGCTACCGGGTCCTGGTGCCCGAGGTGGAGGGGCTGCGCGAGCTGCGCTGGGGGCCGGAGAATCGCGATGACGTCGCCGATGCGGTCCGCCATATGGCCAACCGCGAGGCGAGTCGCGGGCTGCCCCTGGGGGTGAGCACCCTGAGCCTGATGAGCGGTCCGGTGCTGCTCGCCACCGCCGACGACGAGCTGCGCCGGCGCGTGGAGTTCGTCGCCCTGATCGGTGGGTACTACGATCTTGAGGCGTGGCTGCGCTACATCACCACCGGGTACGACGCGTTGGCCGACGCCCAGGATGACCCGGCGCCACGGGCGGAGAGCCGCTGGGTTCTCCTCCAGGCACTGGCCAGCCGGGTGGACGGGGATGACCGGGAGTGGCTGCAGCGTATCGCCGAACGCCGGCTGGATGACCCAGAGTCGGACATCGGCGCCGAGCGCGCGGCGCTGGGCGAGGAGGCGGCCGCCCTGGTGGATCTGCTCGCCAATGACGACCCCCAGGCCTTCGATGACTACTTGGAGCAGATCCCGGCCGCTTACCGCGATGCCCTGGAGGAGCTGGACCCGTCCCGTCGGGATTGGTCGGACTACCACCCGGAGCTGCTGTTGGTCCACGGCACCAACGACCGGGTGGTGCCCTTCTCCCACAGCGAGGCACTGGAGGCGGCGGCGCCGGAGGCCCACCTCTACCGCAGCGCTGGTCTCGCCCACGTGGAGCTGGAGGGCGGTCTGTTCGACAGCGTGCGGCTGTGGCGGGCGGCCTCGGCGCTGCTCGACGTCCGCCTGGAACCGGACCGGCCCCTGGCCGAGGATGCGCAGCGTAACGTCTATATCCCGCCGCGCGGCGAGCTCGAGCGCACCTTGCGGGTGGGGGCCGTCTACAACGACGAGGCCATCCAGATCCGCTACGAGTTCGCCACCGAGGCCCCGTCCTGGTATCACCAGTACTGGGTCTACGAGGTGGAGGGGCGCGGCAGCGGTGGCGAGTGGGTCCGCTACGGGAGTGGGGGTCCGGAACCCGACGAGCACGGCCTCTACGAGGACCGCATCTCCATGCTCTTGGACGACGGGGACGTCGGGCTCGACCGCTACGGCGGATTCATGACCGCCCACGAGGGTATGCGCGGGCTCACCGGCGCCGCCGGGGCCGACGAGGTACGGGCCCACCCCCACCTGGGCGAGACCCTGGGGCGCTCGGACGTGCGCAAGTACATCCCCCAGTCGCGCGAGGACGGTGACGGCGCCGCCGACTGGGCGGCCGTGCGGGATGAGGCGGAGCTTGAGGCGATGCGCGAGCGCGGTGAGTTCCTCGACCTGTGGCAGTGGCGTGCCCACCGCTCCCATCCCCTGGGTTACGCCGACAACGGCTACGTCCTCGAGTACCGCCACAGCTCTGCGGGACGCGGCATGTTCACCGACAACTGGGACGACGAGGCGGAGCAGCCGCGCTGGATGTACGACCCCGACGAGGCCGGCTTCCGTGCCCTGGACCGCGAGCGGTTGTTCGCGGGTGACTACGACCAGGACGACCTTTACTACCTGAGCGAGGGGCACGCCACCGATTTCGACCCCGACCACCCCTGGGAGGACGGGGACGTTCTGC
The DNA here is from genome assembly GCF_016653405.1 of Halorhodospira halophila. Classification (NCBI taxonomy): domain Bacteria; kingdom Pseudomonadati; phylum Pseudomonadota; class Gammaproteobacteria; order Chromatiales; family Ectothiorhodospiraceae; genus Halorhodospira; species Halorhodospira halophila. Next base: position 23,667 of record NZ_NHSN01000032.1, on the reverse strand, counting down.
CGCAGCGTTTCCTGCAGGAGCCGGACGGCAGCCGCGGGGCGATCCGGGCCGACGGTGGCTATGAGGACGGCGCCTGGCGAGTTCGCCTGACCCGCTCGCTAGAGGCGCCGGACCCCACAGACAGCCACGCCCTGGAGCCCGGTGAGGTCTACGACGTGGCCTTCGCCGTCCACGAGGGCGTGGGGCAGCGCTGGCACCGGGTCTCGATGCCGCACACGCTTGCCCTGGCCGGGGAGGCGGGCGACGCCCCGGAGGCCGACATCGTGGCCACTTACACGGAGGGCGATCTGGACGAGGCCGAGGTGGCGTGGGCCGATATCGGACTGATCTACCCGGGGCAGATGACCTGGGACTGGCTCATCGACCGGGGCCGCGGAGGTCACCCAGGCGCGGGGCATGTCCTTGGCGGCGAGGACGCCATCGGCGACGAGCACCGGCTGCCGCAGCTCCAGGACTACCTGCTCTACGAGGAGCGCCGGCGCATCGAGCGCTCCGAATAGGCCGCCTCGGAGAAGGGCGCTGCTGGGCTACGGCTCGCGCACCCGCAGCGGGCTGCGCCGCGGGAAGTGCGAGCGCAGGAACTCCATCTGGTCGGCAAGGATGCGCCGGCCCTGCAGGTAGACATACTCGGCGTGGGTGGGCGTGAATGGCACCGCCAGCAACTCCATGCCCGCGGCCTCCGGGGTCCGGTCGCTCTTGTGGTTGTTGCAGCGCTTGCAGGCGGTGACCACGTTGTTCCAGGTGTTGGCGCCGCCGCGGCTGACCGGGGTGACGTGATCGCGGGAGAGTTCGGAGGAACGGAAGCGCCTGCCGCAGTAAAGGCAGAGGTGGGCGTCGCGGCGGAACAGGGTCGGATTGTTGAGCGGGGGCGTGTAGCCCGGTCGACCCTTGAGCGATGCCTGTCGGGTTCCCTCGGTGGCGATGATCGAGTTCAGGTCAAGGTACGATCGTCGCCCGGTGGCCGAGTTGAACCCGCCTCGGACCCGGTAGAGTGTACTGCCGCAGGCGTAGGCGACCTGGCCGAGGTAGTAGTAGCGGACCGCCTCCTCGAAGCCGACCCACTCCAGCGGCATGCCGGATATGTCGGTGCGCAATATGCGGTGTTCGAGCACTGCCCACCCCCGTGTCAGGCATTGGGCTTGCCCTCTTATAGCCGGTTGGCACGCCTCTTGACAACAGTCGGTGGGCGGGGTTGCGGTTTTGCCGCACCGCGGCACCGCTTCACACCCCGTGGCCGATTCGCTAGCATCTGCCCGTTCGGCTGGGCGCGCGGCGGTATCCGTGCGCCGTGATCCGGGCCCGGGTCGAGGCCCGTCCGGACAGTCGTCACGAACAATCCAACGGCTAACAACTGCCGCAAACGGGGGATCAAACCATGGCCATCAAGGTTGCCGTGCCGAAGGAGACCCGGCCCGGCGAGCGGCGTGTCGCGCTCGTCCCTGGGGTCCTGAAGCAGTTCGGCAAACTCGGCGTCGAGCTGCTCCTGGAGACGGGAGCGGGTGAGGGCGCCGGGTTCGATGATGCCGATTACGAAGCCGGCGGTGTTCGCATCGTCCAGTCCCGTGACGAGCTGCTCAAGGAGGCCGATGTCCTGCTCAGCGTGCAGCCGCTGAGCGTCAAGGAGACCGGCCAGGTGAAGGAAGGAGCGGTGCTCATCAGCTTCCTGACGCCCCACGAGGGCGACGAGCGGATCCAGACGCTGTGCAAGCGGAAGGTCACCTCCTTCGCTATGGAGCTCGTCCCGCGGATCACCCGGGCCCAGTCCATCGACGCCCTCTCCTCCCAGGCGGCTGCCGCCGGCTATAAGGCCGCGCTGATCGCCGCCGAGCGTTCCCCGCGTTTCTTCCCGATGCTCACCACCGCCGCCGGGACCATCCGTCCGGCCAAGGCCGTGGTGGTCGGTGCCGGTGTGGCTGGCCTGCAGGCCATTGCCACCTGCCGCCGCCTCGGCGCCCAGGTCGAGGGCTACGACGTGCGCCCCGAGACCAAGGAACAGGTCGAGTCGCTCGGTGCCAAGTTCATCGACACCGGGGTCTCGGCCGTGGGCGAGGGCGGCTATGCCCGCGAGCTCACCGCCGAGGAGCAGCAACAGCAGGCCGAGGTGCTGGCCAACCATGTCGCCAACGCCCATGTGGTGGTGACCACGGCCGCCATCCCGGGCCGCCCGGCGCCGAAGATCATCGACAAGGCGACGGTCGAGCGCATGGGCGGTGGCACGGTGATTGTCGACATGGCCGCCGAGACCGGCGGCAACTGCGAGGTCACCAAGGCCGGCAAGGACGTCACCCACAACGGGGTTCTGGTGGTCGGGCCGAAGAATCTCCCCGCCAGCGTCGCCGTCCACACCAGCGAGATGTACAGCAAGAACCTGTACAACCTGCTGACGCTGATGGTTCAGGATGGTGACCTGACTCTCAACTGGGACGACCAGGTGATCGCGGATACCTGTCTGACCCACGACGGCCAGGTTCGCCACGGGGCCACCCGGGAGCGCCTGGAAGGAGGTAAGTCATGATCGAGGTCGGCGGGCTCGTCGCACTCTATGTCTTCATGCTCGCAGCGGTGGCCGGTTACGAGGTCATCACCCGGGTGCCGGTCATCCTGCACACGCCGCTGATGTCCGGCTCGAACTTCATCCACGGCATCGTCGTCGTCGGCGCCATGGTCGCCCTCGGCGTCGCCGAGACGCCGCTGGAGCAGGCCATCGGCTTTGTCGCCGTGCTGCTCGGCGCTGCCAACGCCGTCGGCGGCTACGTCGTCACCGAGCGGATGCTCGATATGTTCAAGAGCAGTAAGAAGGAGGACGGCTGAACATGAGTGTCGTAGTCCAACTCAGTTACTTCGTCGCCTCCATCCTGTTCATCTTCGGCCTGAAGGCCATGAGCTCGCCGGTGACGGCGCGCAAGGGCGTGATGTGGGCCGGTGTCGGCATGGTCGTGGCCACGGTGGCCACCTTCGCCCACCCGAGCGTGGGGATGGAGAACATCTCCCTGATCCTAATCGCCATCGTCCTTGGCGGCGCCTTCGCCTGGTACACGGCGCTCAAGGTGCAGATGACCGAGATGCCGCAGATGGTGGCGGTCTACAACGGCCTCGGTGGCGGTTCCGCCGGTGCCATCGCCGCGGTCTCCCTGCTCCAGGGCGCGCGAGCGGACGAGGGCTCGGTGGCCGCGGCCATGGGCTCCGACGCGGCGGCACTCGGCCTGCTCGGTGCGGTGATCGGCTCGGTGGCCTTCTCCGGCTCCATGATCGCCTGGGCCAAGCTGGATGATCGCCTGAAGAAGTCGACCCTGGTCGAGAACCACCAGTGGTGGAACGTGGCTCTGGCCGCGGCGACCCTGCTGCTGGCGATCTGGGTGTTCAATACCGGCTCCGGCTTCCCGATCCTGCTGTTCTTCATCGCCGCACTGGCGCTGGGCATCTTCATCACCGTGCCCATCGGCGGTGCCGACATGCCCGTGGTCATCTCCCTGTTCAACGCCCTGACCGGCCTGGCCGTGGGCTTCAAGGGGTACGTCCTGGGCAACCTGGCGCTGATCATCGCCGGTACGGTGGTGGGCGCCGCCGGCATGCTGCTGACCCTGCTCATGGCCAAGGCCATGAACCGTTCGCTGCTGAACATCCTGTTCAGCGGCTTCGGTGCCGCCCCGGCCGCCGCCGAGTCGGAGGCCGAGGGCGAGATGAAGGAGGTCGGTCCCGCCGACGGCGCCTACATGATGGGGTACGCCGACCGGGTGATCATCGTCCCGGGCTATGGCCTGGCCGTGGCGCAGGCCCAGCATAAGCTCTGGGAGATGGTCGAGCTGCTGCAAAAGCACGACGTGGACGTCAAGTTCGCCATCCACCCGGTGGCCGGCCGCATGCCGGGCCACATGAACGTGCTCCTCGCCGAGGCCGGCGTGCCCTACGACATGATCTACGACATGGATGAGATCAACGAGGAGTTCGAGGACACCGACGTGGTGCTGATCATCGGCGCCAACGACGTGGTCAACCCGGCCGCCCGGGAGGACGAGGGCAGCGCCATCTACGGCATGCCGATCCTCAACGTGGACTACGCCGACCAGGTTCTCGTGGTCAAGCGTGGTCGCGGGGCCGGCTTCTCCGGTGTGGAGAACAAGCTGTTCTTCCGCGACAATACCCGCATGGTCTTCGGCGACGCCCAGAAGGTCGTCTCCGAAATGGTCCAGACCGTCAAGGGTATGTAAGCCGGCTGCGGCCGGTCTGCTGGAGGCAACGGGTTTGCTGGATGAGTCCGAGCGGCTTTGGCGCTTCGCCGAGGATATCTACGCCAGGCCGGGCGTCGAAGCCGCCTGCCTCAAGCTTCAGGCCCGCTACGGGCTGTCCATTTCGCTCCTGCTGGCCGCCGTCTGGAGCGGTCTGCAGGGGCGGGGGCGGCTCGGGGTCTCCAGTGCCGAAGGTGCCATCCGCCGGGGCCAGGAGTGGGATCGAGAGGTCATCGACCCGCTCCGGGCCCTGCGGCGCCACCTCAAGCTGCATCCGCCCCGCGATCTGGCGGATGACAACCACGAGCTTCGCAAGCAGCTGATCGCCGCCGAGCTCCGCGCCGAGGCGATTGAGCAGAAGCTTTTCCTGCAAGACCTGCCCACGGACCTTCCCGCCGCCCCGGAGGGCGAGCGCTGGCGCGACGCCGCGTGGAATGCCGGCGTGGTCGTACGACGCAAGTGCCCGACCTGCGACCCGGAGGCGGTTTCGGCCATCGCGCGGATCCTCTGCGAGGCGTGCGAGGGGCTCGGGAACGAAACTGCGACGGAAGAGGTCCGACGGGTATGGCCCTGATCAACCTGCCGCGTGCCGCCCTGCTGGCGGTGGGCGGCGCCCTGTTGCTGGCCGGCTGTACGGCCCCGGATCACCTGCTCATCGAGAAGGCCGAGACGGAACGTTTCGAGCAGCGCTTCGACAGCGTCGACGAGCGTCTGGAGGCCCTGGCCGAGGCCCAGGAGCGATCCCGTGAGCTGGCGCGCGAGGCGCAGCTGGCGCGCATCGCCGGCGCCATGGAGGCGCAGACGGCGAACCGCTGGCTGGTGCCGCTGCGCCCGGTCGATCCGGGCGACCCCGAGTGCTCGGACGAACCGGCCTGTCCCGACGATCAGTTGCGCCCGGGTCAGGAGCTCAGTGCCGACGGCATGCTCGTCTTTGGCGAGATCGAGGAGCTGCAACTGGATCCGCCGGGGCTGCTGTTCGATGCCCGGATCGATACCGGTGCCTCCACCTCGTCGGTGGACGCCCGCGAGATCGAGGAATTCGAGCGGGATGGCGAGCCGTGGGTCCGTTTCCAGATGCTCAACCCGGACGGCGATGGCCGGATCGCCATCGAGCGCCCCAAGGCGCGCAGCGCCACCATCGTTCAGGCCTCCGGGCGGGAGTCACGGCCGGTCGTGGAGTTGCACGTGACCATCGGCCGGTTCTCGGAGACGGCCGAGTTCACCCTGACCGACCGCAGCCACCTGACCTACCCGGTACTGATCGGCCGCGATGTGCTGCGCGATGTGGCGGTGGTCGACGTCGGCCTGAAGCGTGCCACCGAACCCGTGACCCCGGATGACGAGGATCTCGACGCCATCGATGCCGATGACCATGTCGAGGAAATTGTCGAGGAAGACGACGAGGATCCGGGGGAGGACGGGGACGATGACGACAAGGACGATCAAGACAACGACACGGATGGCGACGAGCAGGAGGCGGACGACGATGACGGGGACGAGTAGACGGGCCGGGCGGCCCGCCACTGCGTGAGGGGGCCGGGGGAGCGACCATGACGGCCCGGAGGCTCTTCTTCGCGCTGGTGGCGCTGCTGATCGTTGTCGGGACCGCTACCGCGGCGTGGCGCTACATCGACACCGGCGTGCCGTTCCTGCCCGGTGCCCAGAAGCCGGTCTGGCTGGTCGAGGCGCGGATCGACTTCGAGGCCCAGGGCGACTCCGTGCTGGTCAGTTTCAACGTCCCCGACCGTCCACCGGGGTTCGAACTCTCGCTCGAGCACACCGCCTCCCCCGGTTACGGCTTCTCCACCGTCGAACAGGACGGCGTGGTCCGCGGCGAGTGGACCATCGCCGAGGCCGAGGGCGATCAGACCCTCTACTACAAGGTCCACGCCACCCCGGATGGCTCAGACCACCGCGACCGGACGGTGGACCAGGCACCGGGTGAACCGGCCTCGCCGACCTGGTCCGGTGCGGAGGAGACCGCCGCCGAGCAGATCCTTGAGCGTGCCCAGGAGACCTCCGCCAGTCCGCAGAGTCTGGCGCGCCAGCTGATCTACGCCTTCGGGACCGGCCGGGACGGTTCCGCTGACCTGCTCCTCGACAACTACGATCGCGCCGTGGTCATCGAGCGGCTGCTCCACCACGCCGGCGTCCCGGCGCGCACCTCGCTGGCCCTGGAGTTGGAGGACGGGCGGCGCAACCAGACGCCGGTGCAGATGGTGGAGATCTTCGTCGACGACCACTGGCTACCCTTCAACCCGGTGACCGGGCAGCAGGGCATCGACGACGATGTGCTGCTCTGGCACCGGGGCGGGGCCTCGCTCATCGATCTCTTCGGCGGGCAGAACGCGCGTGTGGCCTTCTCCATGAACCGCCAGAACGTGCCGGCCGAGCAGCTGGCGCGGATGGAGGAGGGGGGTGGCGTGATGAGCGTGCTCAGCGTGCATCAGCTGCCCATCGAGCAGCAGACCGCCTTCAAGCTGCTCCTGCTGCTCCCGCTGGGCGCGCTGGTGACCGTCTTCCTGCGCATCATCGTCGGCATCCGTACCTCGGGGACGTTCATGCCGGTGCTCATCGCCCTGGCCTTCCTGCAGACAGAGCTGGTCGCCGGGCTGATCAGCTTCGTGGGCATCGTCGCCCTGGGCCTGCTGCTGCGCGGCTACCTATCGCGGCTCAACCTGCTGCTGGTGGCCCGGATCGCCACCGTGATCGTGATCGTGGTCTTCATGATTGGCCTGATGAGCCTGCTCGGCTATCAGCTCGGCTTCGCCACCGGCATGACCCTGGCCTTTTTCCCGATCATCATCATCGCCTGGACCATCGAGCGCATGTCCATCCTCTGGGAGGAGGAGGGGGCCCGCGAGGTGCTCACCCAGGGCACCGGCAGTCTGGTCGTGGCGCTGGCCGCGTACCTGCTCATGAGCCGCCCGCTGGCCGAGCACCTGACCTTCAACTTCCCCGAACTGAATCTGGTGGTGGTCGCGCTGATCATGCTCATGGGGCAGTACACCGGCTACCGGCTGGTCGAGCTCAAGCGCTTCAGCGCCTTCCGGGAGGCCTCGGGATGATCCTCCGCCACTGGCGCACGGCCCGGCGCCTGCGGCAGGCGGGGATCCTCGGGATGAACCGGCGCAATGTCCACTACATCGGCCAATACAACGACCGGCGGCTGTACCCGCTGGTCGACGACAAGCTGCGCACCAAGCTGCTGGCCGAGGAGCATGGGGTCGGCACCCCGTCGCTGCGCTTCACCATCCGTCACCAGCACGAGGTCCGCGATCTGGCCGGGCGCCTGCAGGGGGTAGACGAGTTCGTCATCAAGCCGGCCAAGGGGGCGGGCGGCAAGGGGATCCTGGTGGTGACCGGGCGCCGCGGCGACCGCTTCCTGACCGGCGGCGAGCGTGAGCTCTCGCTCGAGGATCTGCAGCGCCACGTCTCCAACACGCTGGCCGGGCTGCACTCGCTGGCTGGCATGCCGGATACCGCGGTGTTCGAGGATCGCATCCGCCTCGATCCCCGGTTCGAGGCCCTCTCCTACGAGGGCATCCCGGATATCCGCGTCCTGGTCTTCCTCGGCTATCCGGTGATGGCCATGCTGCGCCTGTCCACCAAGGACTCCCAGGGCAAGGCCAACCTCCACCAGGGGGCGGTGGGCGTTGGCCTGGACATCGCTACCGGCCGGTGTGCCCACGCGGTGCAGTACGACCAGCGCGTCTACCAGCACCCGGACACCGGGGTGACGCTCGACGACATCGACATCCCCGATTGGCGCTCGCTGCTGGAGCTTGCCGCGCGGTGCCAAGAGATGAGCGGCCTCGGTTACCTGGGGGCCGATCTGGTTCTGGACCGGGATCGGGGCCCGCAGCTGCTGGAACTCAACGCCCGCCCCGGCCTGTCGGTGCAGATCGCCAACGGCTGCGGGTTGCTGCCGCGCCTGGGGGCCATTGAGGCCCTGGAAAGCCGGCACGCCACCGCGGAGGCGCGCGTCGGCTGGGCCATGGAGCAGTTCGCCGTCGGCACCTGAGGCGACGCCCTCTGGCCCCGAAGGCCGAAGCGCCAGTACGATGCGCCTCGTGTTCATTGGGGGTGAGTGACCATGGCTGTTGCCGAGATCCTGATCGCCATCCTGGTGCTCTGCCTGCTGGTACTGGCCAGCTCGGTCCTGCGCGCCTACACGCTGTGGGCGCGGCGGCTGTTCCTGCCGGCGTCGATCATCGCCGGTGCCGTGGCGCTGCTGCTCGGCCCGGAGGTGCTGGGCCGGTTCATCGGCAGCCCCTTCGAGGACGGCGCGGGGCTGTTCCCGGACTACGTCTACGACACCTGGTCGGCCATCCCCGGATTGTTGATCAGCGTCGTCTTCGCCGCCCTCTTTCTCGGCAAGCCGCTGCCGGGGCTGCGCGAGATCTGGCTGCGCGCCGGCCCCCAGGTCGTGGTCGGGCAGACCATGGCGTGGGGGCAGTACGTGGTGGGCATCCTGCTGGCTTTGCTGGTGCTGACGCCGGTCTTCGGCCTGAGTCCGATGGCCGGGGCGCTGATCGAGATCGGCTTCGAGGGCGGCCACGGCACGGCCGCCGGCATGGCCGGTACCTTCGAGGATCTCGGCTTCCCCGCCGGGGCCGATCTGGCCCTAGGGCTGGCCACCGTAGGCCTGGTCGGCGGCGTCGTGGTCGGCACCATCCTGATCAACCTGGCGGTGCGTCGGGGGATCATCGATCACCCGGAGAATGCCCAGGGGCCCGGTAGCGCCCAGGAGCGCTTCAGCGACCGTGAACTCCACCTCCTGCGCCGCGACCGCCAGCAGGAGAGCCAGACCACCGATCCGCTCACCGTCCACCTGGGCCTGGTCGCCCTGGCCGTGGTGCTGGGCTGGGGGATGCTCTCGGCGCTGCAGTGGCTCGAGGCGGTCACCTGGGCGCGTGACGGCGGGGTGGAGATCCTCCAGCACGTGCCGTTGTTCCCGATGGCCATGCTCGGCGGCGTGCTGCTGCAGGTGTTCATCATCCGCTCCGGCTATGCCGAATATGTGTCGGAGCGGACCATGTCGCGGATCTCCGGCACGGCGCTGGACTTCACCATTGTCGCCGCCCTGGCCACCCTGTCGCTGACCGCCCTCGGCGAGCATCTGGTGCCCTTCCTGCTGTTGGCCGCAACGGGCATCGCCTGGTCGTTGTTCGTGCTGGTGGTGATCGCTCCACGCGTCATCCCCTTCGACTGGTTCGAGCGTGGTGTGGGTGACTTCGGTCAGTCCATGGGCGTGACGGTTACCGGCGTGCTGCTCATGCGCATGGCCGACCCCAACAACCGTTCCGGCGCCCTGGAGAGCTTCGGCTACAAGCAGCTGCTCTTCGAGCCCATCGTCGGCGGGGGGCTGTTCACCGCGGCATCGGTGCCGCTGATCTACCAGTTCGGGCCGGTCCCGGTGCTGATCCTCGCGGCCGTGATCACCACCGCGTGGCTGGCCCTGGGCTTCCTGTACTTCGGGCGCATGGTGCCGGACGGCGGGCGCGGCCGGCTGCGGCCGGCGGCGCGGGGCTGATCCCATGGACCGGGCGCCGCGGTGCGTCTCAGCGGGCCATCAGGCGCTGGTAGGCGTCGTTGATCCGCTGCAGGGTCGCGGTATCGCCGCCCCGGTCCGGATGGTGACGCATGGCCAGGCGCCGGTAGCGGCGCCGGATCTCCGCCGGCGGGGCTCCCGGGGCGAGGCCCAGCTCGGCGAGGTCCGCCGCCCGGTCGCCCGCGCCCAGGGCCCGGCACAGGCCGTCGGCGATCAGTTGCTCCACCGCGGCGTTGTCCATGCCCTCCAGGTTGCCCGGGTCGAGGTAGAAGGCGGCCAACGGGTCGGCGCCGATCAGCGCGCGCTCGGCCGCAGCGCGCCCGGGCAGCCGGTGCAGCCGGATGCACAGGCAGTGGATCTCCAACCCCAGGCCGGCCTCGGCCAGTGCCGGGCGCAATCGGTAGAGGGCGTGGAAGAGCAGGAAGTGGGCGCGGTAGAGCGCCGCCGGCTCGCTGCGCCCCTCGCGCGTGAACAGCGGATGCCCGTCGGCGGCGAGCCGGTCCATCAGGGTCATCTCGGTCACGCCCTCGGGATGGGCGTGGAGGATGGGCTCGATGGCGGCCTGCAGCTCGGCGATGGCGGTCTCCGGCTCCATGGCTGACGACTCTAGCGCGCGCCCGGACGCCGGTCATCCCTGTGCAGCGGGGTTGCCGCCGGTTCTGCGGGTGGCGGTGCCCCGCCCGCTGCAGGAGGCGCTGGATTACCGCCCGCCGTCCGGCGCCTGGCCGGATGACCCCGTCGGCTGTCGGGTCGAGGTGCCGCTCGGCCGCAGTCGCGCCGTGGGCATCGTCGTGGAGGTGTGCCGGGGCTCCGAGGTGCCGGCAGCAAGGCTGCGTGCCGCCACCGCCTGGGTGGATGAGCGGCCGCTGCTCGACGCCGAACTGCTGGAGACGCTCACCTGGGCGGCGCGCTACTACCGCTACCCGCTGGGCACAGCCCTGGCCACCGGGCTGCCGGGCCCGCTGCGCCAGGGCCGCCCGGCACGGCGGGCAGTGGCCTGGTGGCGCCTGGACGAGCGGACGCGTGAGGATGATGCCCCGGTGCGCCGGGCCCCGCGCCAGGCGGAGCTGCGTCGCCGCCTGGTGGAGGCCGGCGGTGCCGCGCCCTGTGCCACGCTGGTGGCGGAGCAGCCTGCCTGGCAGCGGGCCGGGCGCATCATGGAGCGGGCCGGCCTGCTCCATCGCGAGTACCACCCGGCCGAGCGCGGGGCCGAGACGGTGCCGGCGCCCCGCCCGGGGCCAGAGCTTGACGCCGATCAGCAGCGCGCCCTGGCCGCGATCCTGGATACCGAGGGGTACGCCGCCTTCCTGCTCGAGGGGGTGACCGGCAGCGGTAAGACCGAGGTCTATCTGCAGGCCGCAGCCCGGGCGCTGGCTTCGGGGCGGCAGGTGCTGATCCTGGTCCCCGAGATCGGACTCGCCCCGCAGTTCCTTGAGCGCCTGCGCGAGCGCCTGCGCGGCTCGGTGGTGGTGCTCCACTCCGGGCTGTCCGGCGCCGACCGCGCCGAGGCCTGGCTGGCCGCCCGGGACGGCGACGCGGCGGTGATCCTCGGCACCCGCTCGGCCATCTTCACGCCGCTCCCGCGTCCGGGGCTGATCGTCGTCGACGAGGAGCACGACCCCTCGTTGGCACAGCAGGAGGGGTTCCGCTACTCGGCGCGGGACCTGGCGGTTCTGCGGGCCCGCACCCTGGATGTGCCGGTCGTGCTCGGCTCGGCTACGCCCTCGTTGGAGTCTCTGCATAATGCGCGGGCCGGTCGCTACACCCACCTGCGCCTGCCGCATCGGGCGGGCGAGGCCCGTGCCCCGAGCGTGCAGCTGGTCGATATCCGCAGCCGCCGTCTGGTTGGAGGGATTTCCGCACCGCTGCAGGAGGCGTTGCGCCGGCACCTGGACGCTGGCTCGCAGGCGCTGCTGTTCCTCAACCGGCGCGGCTACGCCCCGGTGCTTACCTGCCACGCCTGCGGCTGGGTGGCCGAATGCCACCGCTGTGATGCGCGGCTGACCTACCACCGCAGCCGCGGCCAGCTGCGCTGCCACCACTGCGGATACAGCGCGCGCCTGCCGGCGGCCTGCCCGGATTGCGGTGCGGCGGATCTGCGCCCGCTGGGGCCCGGAACCGAGCGCCTTGAGGAGGCGCTCACGGAGCTCTTCCCCGGCGTGGGGCAGCTGCGCATCGACCGCGACACCACCCGGCGCCGCGGCGAGCTCGAGGCCCATCTTGCGGCCGCTCACCGGGGCGACGCCCAGTTGCTGATCGGTACGCAGATGCTGGCCAAGGGGCACCACCTGCCGGCGGTGACCCTGGTGGCGGTGATCGATGTGGATCAGGGGCTGTTCGGCGCAGACTTCCGGGCCACCGAGCGGTTGGCGCAGCTTGTGGTGCAGGTGGCCGGCCGCGCCGGGCGCGGCGATCAGCCCGGCGAGGTGCTGCTGCAGACCCGTCATCCGGAGCATCCGCTGCTGCGGGTTCTGCTCGAGCGGGGCTATCCCGCCTTCGCCGAGGCCCACCTGGCCGAGCGCCACGCCGCCGGCCTGCCGCCTTACGCCGCGCTGGCTCTTTTGCGTGCCGAGTCGGTGAATGCCGACGCGCCGTACCTTTTCCTTGAGTCGGCGGCCCAGTATGGTCGAAGCCGGGTCGGCGCGGACGGCGGGGTGGAGCTGCTCGGCCCGGTGCCGGCGCCCATGGAGCGGCGCGAGGGTCGGCACCGGGCGCAGTTGATGATCCGCGCCGAGCGGCGGGTCGATCTGCAGCGTTTTCTGGTGAGTTGGAGCGGCGGGCTCGGCAGCCTGGAAGGGGCCCGCCAGGTCCGCTGGTCGCTGGATGTGGACCCGGTAGAGATGGTCTGAGTCCCGGTGTAGAGGACAGGGAGGGGTGACTCGTGTTCGTGATCAGCAAGCTCGCCGGGGCGGTCCTGATGCCCCTGAGTCTCCTGGTGCTGGCCGGCATCGCCGGCCTGGTCCTGCTCTTCACCCGCTACGGGCGCTGGGGTCGGGGGGTGCTGATCGTCACCGTGGCGGCGCTCTATCTAGCCAGCTGGGAACCGACCGCCAGCCGTTTGCTCGCCCCGCTGGAGCAGCGCTACCCGGCGCTGCTTGATCCGGCCGGGATCGCCGAGGGCGAGGAGGCGCCGGTGACCGACATCGTCGTCCTCGGCCACGGCCACCGGCTCGATCCGCAGCTGCCGGTCACCGCGCAGGCCAATGCTGACGGCGTTACCCGGGTCCTCGAAGGAGTGCGCCTCCAGCGCCACTTTCCGCAGAGCACCCTCTGGCTGACCGGCGGTGCGGTGCGCGGCGATACCCCCAACTCGGCGGTGCTCCACCGTCTGATGGGCGAGGTTGGCCTCGACGCCGGCGCTGTCGAGCGCCTGGCCGAGCCCCGCAATACCGCCGAAGAGGCCCGGGCGATGGCCGAGCGGCTCGGCGATGAGGCCGGGTCGATCATCCTGGTCACCGAGGCCTCGCACATGCCGCGGGCCATGGGCCTGTTCCGGGGGCAGGGGCTCAAGCCGATCCCCGCCCCGACGCGCCACCGTGTGCGCGAACGGGAGCCCGGCGCGGAGGCCCATCCGGGCCACGGGTTGCGTCCCTCGGTACACGCGCTGCACATGACCGAGCGCGCCTTCCACGAGTACCTGGGGATCGCCTGGGGGCGGATCCGCGGGGAGATCCGCGCCGCGGAACGCTGACGCGGCTCCGGACGGCTCAGGCGCGCTCGACCTGGTGCTGGGAGACGGTCAGCGTGGTGTGCTGCCCGGCCACGTCGAGCAGGATCATGACCCGCTCCTCGCTGCGCGAGGCACGGAAGATCCCCTCGTAGGACTGGAATGGGCCGTCGAGCACGCGCACCCGCTCGCCGGGCTGCAGGGGCTCGGGGGCCAGGTCGCAGTGGCCGTCCTCGATGCGCTGCCGGATGGTTTCCACCAGCCCGTCCGGCACGCGGGCCGGCCAGGTGCCGAAGCGCACCAGCCCGCTCACGCCGGTGGTCGAGCGGATCGGGCTCCAGTCCTCGACCCCTGCGGCCAGACGGATGAACAGGTAGCGCGGGAACATCGGCTCGACGACGGTCTGATACCGCCGCTGGCGCCGACGCCGGAACCGCGCCATGGGTAGGAAGCAGCGATAGCCCTGGTGATCCAGGTTCCACCAGGCCCGCTCCTCCTGCCTAGGCTTGCTGTAGACGAGATACCAGGCGTCCGAACGCCCGAAGTCCTCGACGAGATCTTCCGCCTGCATGGTGTGCACTCCGCCCTGATCCGCGCCGACCGGCCGCCGGGCCGTAGGGGTTATTTCCACTCCCGCTGACCGCCGATCTCGACGGCGAGCCGGTCGTCATCCTTGAGGACGTAAGTGGCACCGCAATAGGGGCAGATCATGCTGCCGGTCTCGTGGACGGGCAGGTAGACCCGCGGATGGGAGTTCCACAGGTACATGCCGGGCAGCGGGCAGCAGACCGGCAGGTCCCGGGCGGTGACCTCATAGCGGTTCGCCGCGTTCGGCTGTACCAGGTCTGTGCGATCGTGGGTCTGGGGATCCGGCACCATGCTCTCCCGCTTGGCTGCTGATCGTGATGCCGATTGTAACCGAGGCAGGCACCACGTAGGCTATTGCCTACAGTCCACCCGGGTCTGCCTCGTGAGTCAAGAGACACCGCCCCCGAATCGCATCCAGCTGCTCCGTACCCAGCTCTGGGCGTGGGCCGGCGAAACCGGCTACCGCGAGGCGGTGCGCATCGGCGCGCCGCGCTCCCGCGAGGCGGTGCCGGTGGTGGACCTGGTCCACGAGGAGCCGCCGGTGGCCCTGGCCACCCTGCTTGGCCTGCTCGAGCAGGACCGCTTCGAGGCCCCGGTGCTGCTCATCGAGCGGGGCCTGGACCGGGCCGGCACGCCGTTCCTCCACCACGAGAACGCCACCGCGGCCCTAGGGGCGGCGTGCGCGGCCCTGCACGCGCGCAGGATCGCTGGCGCGGGAACGGGCCCCGAGCTGCTCGGTGATCTGCTCGGCGTCTGGCTGATCGGCGCTGTGGCCGACTTCCCCGAGGCCCACGAAGCTTATCTGCGCGACCTGGCCCGGGGCATGGGTCCGGCGATGGTCCCCCAGGGGTGGGCGGGCACGCTCCTCCACGCCAGCCCCGCCGCCAGCGACGCGCGCGAGAGCCTGGTGGTGAACCTGATCCACGAGGCCGTGGTCGAGCGCGCCCCCGGTGCCACGCTGCGCACGGTCGGGCACGCCCTGTCGGTGCTCGACGCAGCCGGCGAGGCGGATCACGCCGTGGCCTGGCGCCGGGCGCTGGCCTTCGTGATCGGCGCCGAGCTCCACCACCACCCGGCCGGCCGCTTGTACTCGGAGTACCACGCCCACCTTGAGGCACCGGCCAGCCGCCACCGCCGCGCCGTGCTGTTCATCCAGCAGGAGGCCATCCCGGCCTACCACTCGGTCGGCGATTGATCCCGCACTCGGCGGACGGTCAACGCCCTTCCTCGTCGTGACGGTTCTCCAGGTCCCGCAGCTGCACGTGCAGGGCCCCCACCGAGATCTGCAGCTCGCGCAGGGACAGCCCCAGCGAGGCGAGCATCAGGATCAGACTGATGGTGAAGAGCACCTTGCCTAGCAGCATCGATCCGGCGAACAGGACCAGCATGCACAGGACGCAGAAGAACAGGCTGGCCACTCCGGCGACCTGCATGTTGCGGATGAGCAGCACGCGCTTGCGCAGGTTCTCGATCTGGGTGCGCAGGCAAACGTCGTGGGTGGAGCGGTACTTGGATTCCAGGTCGCGGATCAGCGAGGCCAGCCCCATGAAGCGGTTGGTGTAGGCGAGCAGGAGCAGCGAGATGGCGGGGAAGAGCAGTGCCGGCGTGGACAGGGTCAGTTCGGCGGTTGGCTCGGGTGCCTGGAACATCCGCGGGCCCTCCGGTCAGGGTGGCTGAGACCCCATGATACGGACACGCGCCACGGCTGCCACCTCGTCGCGCCGGCTTCTGTCGGCTCCGGCGCCGCGGCTATAATCCCCGACCCGTTCTTCGACAGGATGCCCGCTCGCCCATGAACCTCCCGCTGCCCGGCTTCCGCGATGTCCGGGTCGTCGTCGCCGGCGACCTGATGCTCGACCGCTACTGGCACGGGGCCACCCAGCGCATCTCGCCGGAAGCGCCGGTGCCCGTGGTGCGGGTCGATGACGCCGAGGAGCGCCCGGGCGGTGCGGCCAACGTGGCGCTCAACGTGGCCGCCCTCGGCGGCGCGGCGCAAGTGATCGGCCCCACCGGCAGCGACGAGGCCGCCGACCGGTTGGCGCAGTTGCTCGAGGCCGCCGGCGTCGGCCAGCGCTTCCACCGCATTCCCGGCGCCGACACCATCACCAAGTTGCGCGTGATCAGCCGCCATCAGCAGCTGATCCGTCTCGACTTCGAGCGCGGTTTCCCCGGCTTTGACCGCGCCGCCATGCTGGCGCTGCTTGAGCCGGTGCTGACCGACACCGCGGTGGTGGTGCTCTCGGATTACGCCAAGGGGGCCCTGCCCGATCCGGCCGGGTTGATCGACGCCGCCCGCCGCGCTGGGCGGCCGGTGCTGGTCGATCCCAAGGGGGCGGATTACCGTCGTTACCGCGGCGCCACTCTGCTCACGCCCAACCTGGCGGAATTCGAGGCGGTGGTTGGGCCCTGCGCGGACGGCGACGAGATCGCCCGGCGCGCGGCGATGGTGGCGGCAGAGCTGGAGCTCGAGGCGCTGTTGGTCACCCGGGGCGAGGCGGGGATGACCCTGGCTCCGCGGGAGGGCGCTCCGGTGCACCTGCCGACCCGGGCGCGGGAGGTCTTCGATGTCACCGGCGCCGGCGATACCGTGATCGCGACCCTGGCCGCCGCGCTGGGTGCCGGGGTGGACCTCGCCGATGCCGCCGCCCTGGCCAACCTGGCCGCCGGCGTGGTGGTGGGCAAGCTGGGCACGGCCACGGTCACTCCGGCGGAGCTGGAGGCCGCGATGGGCGGCGCGGGCGGCCAAGCAGCGGGCGCCGGTGTGGTCGACGAGCCAGGTCTGCTCGCCGCCATCCGGCAGGCCCGGGCGGCTGGAGAGCGCATTGTGATGACCAACGGCTGCTTCGATCTGCTGCACGCCGGCCACGTCGACTACCTGCAGCGGGCCCGCCGGCGGGGCGAGCGGCTGGTGGTGGCCGTCAACGACGACGCGTCGGTGGCGCGGCTCAAGGGGGCGGAGCGGCCGGTCACTCCGCTGGAGCAGCGCATGGCGGTGCTCGCCGGCCTGGATGCGGTGGACTGGGTGGTGCCGTTCAGCGAGGACACCCCGGCGCGGCTGATCGAGGTCGTGCTGCCGGATCTGCTGGTCAAGGGCGGGGACTACCGGCCTGAGCAGATCGCCGGCCACGACGCCGTGGTCGCCGCCGGCGGTGCCGTGGAGGTCTTGCCCCTGCTCGCCGGCGCGTCGACCACGGAGCTGATCGCTCGCATCCGCGGCCGCGGCTAGCCGTCCGCCGCGCTGCCCCGGCGTGGTACGCCGTGGTCGGCCAGGGCCGCATCCAGCCGTTCGACCACGTCGGCCACGCTGATCCAGTCCATGGCCTCGGGGTTGCGCACCCGGCGCCCCCAGCGGACCGATTCCACCGGCCGGCCGAGTTCGGCCTTGAGCGCCTCCGGGTAGCGGTTGGCGACGTATTCGAGGTTCAGGTAGGGGCCGGTACGCTGCGGGTTCGAGGTCGCG
This sequence comes from Halorhodospira halophila, assembly GCF_016653405.1. NCBI lineage: Bacteria > Pseudomonadati > Pseudomonadota > Gammaproteobacteria > Chromatiales > Ectothiorhodospiraceae > Halorhodospira > Halorhodospira halophila. The sequence goes on along the minus strand of NZ_NHSN01000032.1, from coordinate 6,172 downwards.
TAGAGCCCCACCACCGGCACCCCGCTGGCGTTGGCCAGGTGGAGCGGGCCGGAGTCCGGGCCGACGAACACAGTGGCCTGCTGCAGGACGGCCAGCAGCCCCTTCAGCGATGTCCGGCCGACCAGGTCGGCCACCGGCGCGCTGGTGGCGGCGGCGATGGCATCGGCGTACTCCCGCTCCAGCGCGGTGGGGCCGCCGGTCAGCGCCAGCGCCAGGCCGTACTCCTGGTAGGCGTACTCGGCCACGGCCGCATATTGGGTGGCCGACCAGTTGCGGAAGTTGCGCGCACGGATCGAGCTGCACGGGCTGATCGCCAGGAAGGGGCGGGCGGGCAGCCGGCCGGCCACCTCCGCCTCGGCCTCGGCGGGTACCGGCAGATCCCAGCGCAGGGTGCGTGCATCCAGCCCGGCTGCCTGCAGGAACTGGAAGAAGCCGTCCAGGACGTGGACCCGCGCCGGCCCCGGGATGGGGCGGTGGGTGAACCACCGCTGGCCATTACGGGCGCGCGGCCGATCGAAACCGATTCGGGTGTCGGCCCGGATCGCCGTCGAGAGCAGGTTGGCCCGCCACGACGCCTGCATGTGTAACAGCACGTCGAAATGCCGGTCCGCCAGCTCCCCGCGCAGCTTGCGCACGGCGCCAAAGAGCCCGTCACCCTTGTCAACGACGATGAACTCCACCCCCGGCAGGTCGCCGACCAGGCGGTACTCCGTCTTGCCGACGACCCAGGTGATGGCGGTCTCCGGCCAGTGTTCGCGGAGCGTGTGCACCACCGGGGCCACATGGCTGCAGTCGCCGATGGCCGACAGGCGCAGCAGACAGATCGAGCGGGGGGGTGTGGATGGGTCTTGGGGCATCGCTGAGCTTACTCCTCGAGCGCGTTGTGCCAGCCCTGACGCAGGGCGGCCAGATGGCTTTCCGGCACCGGCGCCACGGCGGCGTCGTTGCGCGCGATCTTGGCCAGGCTGCGCTGCAGTCGGGCGAGGTTGCGCTCGGCCCAGCGGCCGGCGCGGGGGCGCAGTCGGGCCCGGTCCAGATCGATGACGTGGGTGGTGCCGTCGGTGGTGAGCAGGATGTTGTGGGCGTTGAGGTCGGCGTGATCCAGGCCGCGCCGGTGCAGTCGGCCGATGCAGGCGCCGATGGCGCACCAGCGCTCGGCCGGCAGTGGTCCGTGGCGCAGCGTCTCGGTGAGGGTGGCCGCCGGCAGCCGCTCGAGCAGGATCTCGGCGCGGTAGCACGGTCCGGCCATGCGCACACGGGCGGCCAGCGGGGCGGGCACGGGGAAGCCCTCGTCGTGGAGCCGGGCGAGCAGCCACCACTCGCGCCAGGGGCGCGATGCGTGGAGCCGGCCCCGGGCATAGCAGTCGCCGAGCAGCGGGCCGAGGAGCCCACCCCGGCGATAGGGCCGCAGCACGGCCGGGATCCCGCCGACCTCCAGGAAACAGGCGCTGCCGCGACCGCCGCCGGGGCGTCCGCTGAGCCGACCGGCGCGCGCCAGGGCCTCCGGTTCGAAGAGCGCGGCGTCCGGCGCCGGTAAGCGGTCAGCATCGTAGAGGATGTACTGGGGGCCTTGGCGCGTCTGTTGCGGGTCCATGGCCGCCTACTCTGCCATACCGAGGCCCACACCGGTGGTGGTAAAGTGCCGTCATGGCACACTGGAGAATACCGTCGCGGGTCTTTCTCGTTGGCCCCATGGGTGCCGGCAAGAGCACCGTGGGGCGCGAGCTGGCCACCCTGCTGGGTCTAGAGTTCATCGACAGCGATGCCGCCATCGAGGCGCGCACCGGGGTGAGCATCCCGTGGATCTTCGACCTCGAGGGCGAGGCCGGTTTCCGCGCGCGCGAGGCGACGGTGATCGACGAACTGACCCGCCGGGACGGAGTGGTCGTGGCCACCGGCGGCGGCGCGGTTACCACGCCGGCCAACCGCGACCTGCTCGGCGCGCGCGGCGTGGTGGTCTACCTGTACACCCCGGTCTCGGTGCAGCTGCAGCGCACCCGCCACGACACCAACCGGCCGCTGCTCCAGAGCGACGACCCCGAGGCGCGGCTGCAGGCCCTGCTCGCCGAGCGTGACCCCCTCTACCGGGAAGTGGCCGACGTGGTGGTGGAGACGACCGGTGGCAGGGCGCGGAGCGTGGCGCGGCGGATCATCGAGGCGTTGCAGGGGCAGGCCTCCTGAGCGTCCGTGCCGGCGGACGAGGACAGACAGCAGCAGGAGCGGGCATGCGGACACAATGGGTCGAACTCGGGGAACGCAGCTACCCGATCTACATCGGTGACGGGGTCCTGGAGGAGGGGCTGCTCACCGGGCACCTGGTGGCGGATCGGGCGCTGCTGGTCAGCAACGAGACCGTAGCCCCGCTGTACGCCGGGCGCCTGGCCGCGCCGGGGGTCGAGGTGCAGTCGGTCACCCTGCGCGATGGTGAGCGCTACAAGACCCTGCAGACCTGTGAGCAGGTCTTCGACGCCCTGATCGAGGGCCGCTTCGACCGCTCGGCCACGGTGGTCGCCCTTGGCGGCGGGGTCATCGGCGATCTGGCCGGCTTCTGCGCCGCCACCTATCAGCGCGGCGTGGGCTACATCCAGGTGCCCACCACCCTGCTGGCTCAGGTCGACTCCTCGGTGGGAGGCAAGACCGGCGTCAACCACCCGCGCGGCAAGAACATGATTGGCGCCTTCCACCAGCCCCGCGCGGTGATCGCCGATACCGGCGTTCTCGCCACGCTCCCGGAGCGCGAGTACAACGCCGGTCTGGCCGAGGTGGTCAAGTACGGCCTGATCCGCGATCCCGCCTTCTTCGACTGGCTCGAGGGCAGTGTCGATGCCCTGCGCCGGCGCGATCCCGAGGCCCTGGCTCACGCCGTGGCCGAGTCCTGCCGCAATAAGGCTGAGGTGGTTGCTGCCGACGAGCGCGAGGCCGGTGAGCGCGCCCTGCTCAACCTGGGCCACACCTTCGGCCACGCCATCGAGACAGAGACCGACTACAGCACCTGGCTCCACGGCGAGGCCGTGGCGGTGGGGATGGTCATGGCGGCACGCATGTCGGTGCGCCTGGGCTGGCTGTCGCGCGACGGGCTGGAGCGCACCACCGCCCTGCTCGAGGCCTTTGGACTGCCCACGCAGCCGCCGGCGATCTCCGAGGAGCGCTTCCGCGAGCTGATGAGCGTGGACAAGAAGAATCGCGCTGGTCGGCTGCGCCTGGTGCTCCTGCGCGGCGTTGGCGACGCCGTGGTGACCAGCGAGTTCGCCGCCGAGGCGCTGACGGCCACACTGGCCGAGGCGGTCCGGGCGGGCTGAGCCCGCCGCAGCCTAGGTCAGCTCCTCGGGGCGGAACAGCCGGCGGTACTCCTCGATGGCGAACCGGTCGGTCATCCCGGCGATGTAGTCGGCCACGGCCCGTGCCCGCCCTGGCATGCCGTGGCGGGCCTCGCCGGCGTGGGCCGCATCGCGGGGCTGATCCGGCATCAGCTGCGGGTCGTCGAGGAAGACGTCGAACAGCCCCTGCACCACCACCTGGCTCTTGCGCACCATGCGCGCCACGCGGAAGTGGCGGTAGAGGCGGCGGAACAGGAAGTCCTTCAGGTCCTGGTGCCGCCGGGCCATGTCCGCGCTGAAGCCGATCAGCGGCCCCGGGTGCCGGCGTACCGCTTCGACGTCGGCGGGATCGGCGGCCTCGATGCGTGCCGCGGACTCGCGGATGAGATCCTCGACCTGGACGTTGATCATGCGCCGGACCACCTCGTAGATGGTGCGTCGCTCATCCAGATTGGGGTAGGCCGCCTCGACCTCAGCGAACAGCGGGCCGAGCAGGGTTGTCTCGCGGCACTCGGCGACGCTGATCAGCCCCGAGCGCAAGCCGTCGTCCACGTCGTGGCTGTTGTAGGCGACGCCGTCGCAGACGTTGACCAGCTGCGCCTCCAGCGTTGGCTGGCCGCCGTCGAGGAAGCGCTCGGCCACCGGGCCGAGCTGTCGGGCGCGCTCCACCGGGCAGCGCTTGAGCAGGCCCTCACGGGTCTCGAAGGTCAGGTTGAGCCCGTCGAACTTTGCATAGCGCTTCTCCAGGTCGTCGACCACGCGCAGGGACTGGATGTTGTGCTCGAAGCCGCCGAGCCCCTCCATGCGCTCGGCCAGGGCGTCCTGGCCGGCGTGGCCGAACGGGGTGTGACCCAGGTCGTGGGCGAGGGCGATGGCCTCGACCAGGTCGATGTTCAGGCCGAGGGCTTGGGCGCTGGTGCGGGCGATCTGGCCCACCTCCAGGGTGTGGGTCAGCCGGGTGCGGTAGAGATCGCCGACGTGGTTGACGAAGACCTGCGTCTTGTACTCCAGGCGCCGGAAAGCGCCGCAGTGGATGATGCGGTCGCGATCGCGCTGGAACTCGCTGCGGTGCCCGGGGTGGGGTTCCGCATACTGGCGACCGCGGCTGGCGCTCTCGGTGACGGCGCAGGGGCGTGGCGGGGTGGCGTGCAGGCTCACCGGTCGTCCTCGATTGCTCGGCTGGGGCGGTCAATGTGGGGGCGGGGGGCAGTTTCGTCAACGGCCGCCCCCGGTGGCGCCCCCTCCTCGACCAGGCGCGGCGTCACGAAGACCAGCAGCTCGTGGTGGCTCTGCTCCGATCGGCGCTGGCGGAACAGCCAGCCGACCAGTGGCAGGTCGCCGAGCCACGGCACCGCTTGACGCCGCTCGCGCTGCTCGTGCTCACGCACGCCGCCGAGGACGATGGTCTCGCCGGCCTGCACGCGCAGGCGGGTGGCGACGGCCTGGGTGTCGATGCTCGGCACGCCCTCGTAGATCTGCCCGACGGCGTCCTTGGTCACGCGCAGGGCGAGGTTCACCGCATCCCCGTCGGTCACCTGCGGAGTGGCGGTCAGCGACAGGGAGGCGTCCTCAAAAGCGACCGCGGTGGCGCCGGATTCGGCCGTCTCCTGGTAGGGGATCTGGACGCCCTGCTCGATGCGCGCCGTCTGCCTTTCGGTGGTCAGGACCCGCGGGCTCGAGACCACGCGCCCGTGGCCCTCGGCCTCCATCGCCGAGAGTTCAAGCTGCAGCAGGCGCTCGCCCACCTCGCCTACGGAGACGCTCAGGCGCGCGCCTTCGCCCACCGGCGGCAGGTCGGCGAGTAGCCCGTCGCCCAGGGCGGCTCCCTCACTGCCGGGTAGGGTGTCGAAGGCGAAGTGGCCGTCGCCGCGTTGGCTCGAAAGGCCCAGGCGGCTGCCGAGTTCCCGCGCGTACTCGCCCGAGGCAAGGACGATGCGCGCCTCGATCATCACCTGGCGGTTGGCCCGGTCCAGTTTGTCGATGAGCCGCTCGGCCTCGTCGAGGTGCTCCGGGGTATCGTGCAGGATCAGTGTGTTGGTGCGCTCGTCGACGCTGGCATGGCCGGACTGGGAGAGTACACCGGTCTCCTCGCGCAACAGCTCGGCCAGCTTTCCGGCGTCGGCGTGAACCAGGGGCAGAGTGCGCAGGGAGGCCTCGGCGCCGGTGTCGCCGTCCCCGTCGAGCGGGCCGTGGAACGGGTCGGGCGGCCCGGCGTGCGTGCCGGTGGGGGCAGCCAGCAGCACGGCCGCGACCGCGGGGAGCAGTTGGCGTCTCATGGCTCGTCCTTCGGCGGGTGCAGGACCAGGGTCACCTCGGCCTCGAGCCGTGGTGGTTCGGCGGCGCGCAGACGCAGGTGATCGAGGCCGCGCTGCCGCGGGGCCGCGGCCTCGTCGGCGAGCCAGTCGTGGAGCGCCGCGTAATCGCCGGAGACACGCAGCTGCGCGACGACCCGACCGTCACCGCCCGCTGGGTCCCGTCGCAGGTCCTCGAGGATCAGATCCCGTGCCTCCAGGCTCCGGCTCAGTGCGCCGAGCTGCTCGCGCAGGGGTGTCCCGGGCGCCGCGTCGGGGGCCGGGTCCGGAGGCCGCGGCTCGGCGCGCAGGGAGAGCGAGCGCCGGCCGTTGTCGGTGCGGCGCATCTGCTCCAGCTCGATGTCCTCGAAGCCCGCCTCCTGCAGCGCCGCCAGGTAGCGTTCGGCGCACTCGGGGGCGGCGGCCAGGGCGTCGACGCGCAGCGTGTTGCCGAGCTCGACAGCCGTCAGGCGGGCGCGCTCGGGCAGTGCGCCGGCCAGCGTGTCGAGCCACCCGGGGGCCGCGCGCCGGCGTGCGTCTGCGGGGTCGGGGGGTGGATCGGGC